>URGC01000059.1 GCA_900547255.1 uncultured Eubacterium sp.
AATAATAATTACATTTTAACTGAAACGAATTTACACACAAAAATGGACTTGACTATTTTTTGAGGGATAAATGGGCGAAATGAGCCAGATAAGAAAGAGAAAATTGCAAAGTTAGAACAGAAAATAATATAACTTAATCAATAGAGGAATATTCACTCTTCATCAAGTCTTTCACCGCAATTATGGCAGATATACTGCGAGTCCGAGTTAAAATTCAATAATTTCCGGCAATGTGGACATCTAAGGAAAATAAAAGCGAAAATCAAATCACATACAAAAAGAAATGTTGCGGTAATACTTATAAAATGCCTGATGGCAATTAAATCTGCAAGAAAAGTCCGGGTATAATCGAAATTTAACATAGACATAAAACATGGAATATATGTAATAATGTATGTCAATATATACAGGTAAAATATGATGTGTAGAATTATTCTGTATATTTTTCGGATTATTCTAGGCTTCATTAATTATCTATCCCCCAAGTTAAATCAAACAAATATTATTTCCTAAATATAACCTGTATATGTAAAATTGAATATCAGCATCATGTAAAAGAATTGTAAAAATTATCTATAATGTAAAATTGCTTATATAGTAATATTTGGCGTATATAATTAGTAAAATATGGCGCATGTAGTAATGCAGGGGTTGCTATAGCCTATACCTATAGCCGGATATTAATATCTAGTATAAGCTCAATCCCCATATTATAACGTCCTTCTATTGACTTTAATCACATTATAAATTATACTAATCCCACTAAGTAACTATGAATTAAAGCTTATACCTGATAACAATAATTAATATAATAATAAATCAATTAATGTTAACTAAAGAAACATTTTTACAAAAATATATAAAAACCAGGTATAAAAGTTCAAAAAAGGTTTTAGAAAGGCGTGGGATTATGAAAAATATATTGTGCTTTGGAGATTCTAATACATATGGCTATATACCAGATAAAAGCGGGAGATTTCCTTGGGGAGTGAGATGGACCAGTATATTGACGGAGAGGCTTGGACAAGACTATAATGTTATTGAAGAAGGTCTGTGTGGAAGAACTACGATATTTGATGACCCATTCCGTCCGGGACGTAATGGCAGTGAAAGCTTTCAGGCAATCCTGGAGAGCCACAATCCTCTCAATCTTATAATAATAATGCTGGGAACTAATGACTGCAAAACTGTCTATGGTGCAACAGCCGGAATTATCGGCAAAGGTGTGGAGAGCCTTTTAGAGCAGATTAAGCAGCATAGCCCTAAGAGCGGGGTATTGCTTATATCGCCTATTTATCTCGGTGAGAGAGTATATGAGGAAGGATTTGACGTGGAATTTTCCAAGGAATCAATACAGGTATCGAAAGATCTTGAAAATGTATATGAAAAAATCGCTGATAAGTGGAATATACATTTCTTGAGAGCGCAGGATTATGCCTCATGCAGTGAGACTGATCAGGAGCATCTGAACGCAGACGGACATAAAAAGTTGGGAGATGCTATATACAGATGTGTAAGTCAGATTATTTAAAGAAGATAGGTAATAGAGCAGCATTAATCATGGCAGTTGGTGCTAGTGTCATTCTGACAGCCTGCGGTGGTAAACAGGCGCAGGTTGGTGTCAGCGGACAGGGTACGACAGCAAATGTGACACAGACCATTACAGAAACTACAGAGGAGTCTTCTACGGAGCCAGTTACAGAGCTGGTTACAGCAGGACAGCCTACGACAGAAGCGGTAACAGAGCCAGCAACAGAAGCAGCAACAGAGCCGATGACGGAAGCACCAACACAGCCAGCTACAGAAGCACCAACACAGCCAGCGAAAACTGTTATCTGTCTTGACCCGGGACATGGAGGGGAAAGTCAGGGAACACATTATGTATATGATGATGTAGAGATAGAGGAGAAAAATCTCAATTATTACATTGCACTTCGTCTAAAAAAATATCTTGAACAATATGACAACATTGAGGTAGTCATAGATCGCGGTGAGAATGAGGATCCAAGTTTTGAAACAAGAATAGCATTTGCTAAAGAAAATAACGCGGATTACATTGTTTCACTTCATAATAACAGCAAGAGTCGTGATGACATAGAACCATCAGGCTGCATGGCAATCACTACATGCAGTCATTATCAGGCTGAATCGGCAGTCAATGATGATGTGTACGGCGCATCAAGACAGCTTGCATTGTCTATTCTTTCACAGCTTAAAAACACGGGACTTACAATAACAACAGACTGGAATGCCAATAAGACTAACGGAATCCTGCAAAGAGTCGGCGCTGGAGCGTATCCGGATGGCTCAGAGTGCGATTATTATGGTCTTATAAGAAATGCTACATATGCAGGAATTCCTTCAGTTATTATTGAACATGCATTTTTAAGCAATGAGAGAGATTATCGTAAATTTTTATCCAGCAATACCAAACTTGATGTACTTGCAAAGGCAGATGCGGCAGGAATCATGAATTACCTTGGAACAAGGTAGATTGTTTATTACACAGAATGGAGAATAATATTATATGAAACCTATGGATATTGAGAAACAGTCATTTGAGATTATAGAAAAAGAACTGACAACGGATATTCCAGCAATATATAAGCCAGTTGTGAAGCGTGTTATTCATACGACAGCAGATTTTTCATATGAAACAAGCATGACATTTTCAGAAGGTGTAATTGAAAAGGCTGTCAAGGCACTGCGTGAGGGGACAGACATTGTAACCGACACTAATATGGCAAAATCAGGCATTAACAGTAAGATAGCTGAAAAGCTCGGATGTATGGTTAACTGTTATATGGCTGATAAAAATGTTGCACAGGAGGCAGAAAAAAATCAGGTGACACGCGCGGCAGTCAGTGTTGAGAAGGCATCAAGGGATAATCCAGGATGCATTATGGTTGTCGGCAATGCACCAACAGCATTGATGAAGATAAGAGAACTCTATGATAAGGGAGAATTTAATCCAAAGCTTGTTATAGGTGTTCCAGTTGGATTTGTTAATGTGGTTGAAGCAAAGGAAGAGATTATAGACAGCAAAATGTCATATATAGTTGCAAGAGGCAGAAAAGGCGGAAGCAATGTTGCGGCAGCCATTATGAATGCACTGCTTTATATGGCAGCGGATGATGATAAAGAGTGGCGCAGATGCTAGAAAGATATGTATACAAGAACCAGAAAAAACTAAGATGCGGCTATACAACAGGGACATGCGCATGTGCGGCGGCAAAGGCAGCGGCACAGATGCTTTTATCTGGCAAAGATGTTCTGGAAGTCAATGTGGAGACTCCGATGGGAGTACATTTACAGCTTCCTGTTGAAAAGATAGTCAGAAGCGCAGAGAGCGTATCATGTGCGATAAAGAAAGACAGCGGGGACGACCCGGATGTTACTAACGGAATTTACATATATGCGGAAGTGTCGTATTTTACAGGCAAAAATGTCATCATTGATGGAGGCATAGGAATAGGCAGGATAACGAAAAGAGGCTTGCAGCGTCCAATAGGTGAGGCTGCAATTAATCCGGTGCCGCTCAAAATGATTACAGATGTTGTAACTGAGATTGCAGACAGGTATTCCTATGAAGGGGCTCTAAAAGTTGTTATATCAGCGCCAGAAGGAGTGGAGATTGCCAGAAAGACATTTAATCCACAACTTGGGATTGTAGGTGGAATATCAATTCTTGGTACAACAGGCATAGTTGAGCCGATGAGTGAGCAGGCGATAATTGATACCATCCGCACTGAGATTAATATGCATATTGCAGACGGAGAGAGGACACTTTTAATAGCTCCGGGCAATTACGGACAGGATTTCCTGCTCAATAATCTTAATATAGAATTAAAAAGAAGCATCAAATGCAGTAATTATATAGGTGACACAATTGATATGGTTTGTGATGCCGGGGCAGAAAGCATGCTTTTGGTTGGACATATCGGAAAGCTTGTAAAGCTTGGTGCAGGTATTATGAATACACATTCAAAAGTTGCAGATGGACGTATGGAAGTCTTGTCAGCATGTGCCATACAGGCAGGAGCAGGGGCTGATATTGCAAGAAAAATTCTTGATTGTGTGACAACAGATGCGGCACTTGAAATGTTGAAAGAATCGGACATGCTTGAGGGAGCAATGGAACAGCTTATGATTAGAATAGAAAAGGTATTGCAGCATAGAAGTTCAGAGAGAATACGAATCGGAGCGATTATATTTTCTAATGAATATGGAATACTTGGAAAGACAAAGCTTGCAGATGAGCTTGTAAAGAGCATTACAGATTAGCGGGGAGAATGATGAAAAAAGCGATTTTAATAGTAAGTTTTGGAACAACTTATACAGAGACACGTAAGAAAAATATTACAGCGATAAAGGAGCAGGTAAGATGTCTTTATCCAGACGTTCTTATAGAGGAAGCTGTATCAAGTGCGACAGTGCGTGCCATAATGAAGGAACGTGAGCATATCGAGGCAAAGAGTATAGAAGAGGCAATTCTGTACCTGAAAAAACAGGGCGTTACCCATCTTGTTGTATTTCCAACGCACGTAATAGATGGAATAGAAAATAATGCTATGAAGCAGAAGGCTCTTGAGCATCAGTCATTATTTGAAAAAATGGAGATTGCAGGTGCGCTGCTTACCAGTGATGAGGATTATATTAAAATTGCAAAGGCACTGTGGGAGTCATTAAAAGACTGCGTTGGTGATGACCCTCTGATTCTTATGGGACATGGAACAGAACATAAATCAGACATAAGCTATACATTGATGGAGCATGTATTACAGGAATATGCATCACATCCAATCTATATCGCAACGGTAGAGGGGAAAAGGACAATTTTTGACGTTATCGGACAGATGAAATCGCAGGATATTCTTAATGGCAGAGTTGTTCTGGCACCATTTATGCTTGTGGCAGGAGACCATGCTAATAACGACATGGCGGGTGATACAGATTCATTTGCGAGCGTATTAAGAGAAGCGGGTTATGCACCAGAATGTATTCTTAGAGGTTTAGGTGAGTATTCAGCCATACGTCAGATATATCTGGAACATTTACACAAAGAAGCAGTTAAATTAGAAGAGACAACAGATAATTCTGTTGGAATATTGTATGGTATAGGCGTTGGAACTGGCAATCCCAAGCAGATGACATTGCAGGAGCTTGAAACAATCCGTGAGTGTGATTTGATAGTTATTCCGGCAGTATCAAAAGAAGAGTGCTATGCATATCAGATTGTTAAAAAGGTATATCCAGAGATTGAAAACAAACCGGTGGTTGGTGTTCAGTTTCCAATGATAAGAGATGAGAATAAGCTTGAGATTGCGCACAATCAGATATATGGAATGATTGAGGATAATCTGCGGATAGGTAAAAAAGTCGGAATGCTTACAATAGGCGACCCGACTATATATTCAACATATATGTATATGCACAAACGCGCATCAGAGCGTGGTTTTAGTGCACAGATTATAAGCGGAGTACCATCATTTTGTGCGGTAGCGGCAAGGCTTGGCATATCGCTTGGCGAAAGAGATGAGCAGATACATATTATACCTTCAGCTTATGATGTCAGTGATACATTTGAATATGATGGAACATGTGTATATATGAAATCTGGAAAGAAGCTTAATGAACTGCTTGAAGCAATCAGGTTAAGACAGAAAGAAACTGGCGAAATATATGATATATCAGGTGTTTCCAATTGTGGAATGGAAGATGAGCATGTATATCACGGCTTAGATGAACTGGATATGGCTAAAGGATATCTTACAACAGTTATTGTAAAGAAGAAATAAATCATTATAAGATTAGCGGGGAGAATGATATGGTTAATATAGTCGGTGCAGGACCGGGAGCGAAAGATTTAATCACAGTGCGGGGGATGAAGCTTCTTAATGAAGCGGATGTAATTATATACACAGGCTCACTGGTTAATGAAGAACTCCTGGAATATGCTAAGAATGATTGTGAAATATATAACAGCGCATACATGAATCTTGATGAGGTCATTAAGGTTATAGTTGATGCAGAGGAGAAGGGTAAGAAAATTGTCCGTCTGCATACAGGTGACCCGTCTCTTTATGGTGCGATACGTGAGCAGATAGAAGAACTTGCAAAGCGTGGCATTACATGTAAGATATGTCCCGGTGTGAGCAGTTTTCTTGCGGCAGCCGCTTCAGTGCAATGTGAATACACAGTTCCACAGGTTTCCCAGACAGTAATTCTTACAAGAATGCCGGGGAGAACTCCTGTGCCAGATAATGAAAAGATAGCGAAGCTGGCAGAGCATGGAACATCAATGGTTGTATTTTTAAGCACATCACATTTAAAAGAGTTACAGGAAGAATTATATAAAGGTGCATACACGCCAGATACACCTTGTGCGCTTGTATACAAGGCGAGCTGGGATGATGAAAAATGTATACACACAACCTTAAAAGACCTTGATAATGAGGCAGAGAAAGCAGGTATTACCAAGACAGCACTTGTGCTTGTTGGAGAGTTTTTAGGCGATAAATATGCATTTTCCAAGCTATATGACCCTGATTTTAAGACGGAGTACAGACAATGAGAACGGTTGTGATTACATTTACACATGAAGGCATGAAAGTCGCAGAAAAAGCATCATCTGTGATGGATGGAGAAAATGTTATCTATTGCCACAGCAGATGTTCTGGTGATTACAGCGGGGCGGTAACGTCATTTGATTCTGTGGGTGCGGTTGTAAAGAATGAGTTTAATTCATGTGACAGGATGCTTTTTATATGTGCGGCGGCGATTGCAGTGAGAAGCATAGCACCATATCTGAAAAGTAAGGTGACGGACCCGGCAGTGCTTGTGGCTGACGAGAGTGGAAGATTTCTTATATCACTTCTTTCAGGGCATATAGGTGGAGCTAATGAGTGGTGCGAGGAGCTTGCAGAGGCGGTTGGTGTAGCGCCGGTAATTACGACAGCGACTGATACAAGAGGAATGTTTGCTGTTGATTTGTTTGCAAAAAGGCATAATATGAGGATTGTTAATCCGGCGATGATTAAGGAAATATCCGGGAAAATCCTTAATGGGGAGCCAGTTGGACTTACAGGTGGTGAAACATTTATGCCAATGTTAAGATGTACTGAGGTTCAATGGAATGGACAGGTTCATGTCACTGATAATAAAAATGGTGAATATGAGAGCGGAATACAGATAATTACGCAGACCGGCGAACAGATGGCATATAAGAAGACGCTGAAGCTCGTACCGATGGATATAGCGGTCGGGATTGGCTGCAAGAAGGGAAAATCTGTCCAGGAGATTGAGGAAGCAGTTAACAGTACATTTGCAGAGAATAATCTTCTTAAAGAGCGGATTGCAGTTGTGTCATCAATTGACATAAAAGCGGATGAGCCGGGAATAGCCGGGTTTGCAAGGAAGTACAGAGTACCATATAAAACATATTCAGCAGAGGAGCTTTCTGACATCAAAGGCGATTTTGCAGAATCAGCATTTGTTAAAGAAAAAGTCGGTGTTGATAATGTGTGTGAGCGCAGTGCGTGTGCGGCATCCGGCGGAGGAGACAGATTAGTGGGAAAGACAGCGTGTGATGGTGTAACAGTTGCTGTCTATAAGATTACAGAAATGGAGAATAGTTATGCTTAAAGTTGTAGGCTTTGGAAGTGGAGCACAGGATAATATGACATTGGAGGCATCAGCGGCGATATCAAATGCTGACCTGATAGTTGGGTACAGAACTTACGTTGATATATTAAAACAGTATTTTCCAGATAAAAAGTATTATTCAACAGGTATGATGAAGGAGAAGGAACGCTGCCAGTATGCTATAGATATGGCTAAGACTGGAAAAGAAGTTGTGCTTGTGTGCAGCGGAGACAGCGGTGTGTATGGAATGGCAAGTCTTGTATACGAGCTTGCCTATGCAGATAATGCAGAAGGAGACACGGATGTAGTGGGCGGTGACGCTCCTGAGATTAAGATTATATCTGGCGTTACGGCTGCAAGCAGTGGTGCAGCATGTCTTGGGGCACCATTGTCACATGATTTTGTGGTTATAAGTCTCAGCGATTGTATGACACCCTGGTCAATGATAAGGATGAGAGCTCTTGCGGCGGCAGAGACAAATATGGTAATGTGTATATACAACCCATCAAGCCGCAGAAGAGCTGGGTATCTCAAAGAAATCTGCGAGCTTGTCATGGAGATAAAATCGCCAGACACAGTATGCGGATATGTGAAAAATATTGGCCGTGAAAATGAGACACCATGCATACTTACATTAAAGGAACTGGCTGATACGGAAGTTGACATGTTCACGACAGTTTATATAGGAAACAGCAGGACTAAAATTATTGGTGGCAAAATGGTTACACCAAGAGGATATAAAATCGTATGATTGATAAGACATTGATGTTGTTCGCAGGGACGACAGAGGGGCGCAGTCTGTGTGAATATCTTGCACAGAGTGGGTGCATCACACATGTATATGTTGCAACTGAATATGGCAGGGAGCTTCTCACAGAGAAGGGTTCTCTGATTGTACATACAGGCAGGCTTGACGAACAACAGATGTATGATGAATTAAAGCACATTAAGCCTGATATTGTGCTGGATGCGACACATCCGTATGCCGAGCAGGTGACACACAATATCAGAGAGGCGTGCGTGCAGGCAGAAGTTTCATATATAAGAGTGTTAAGAGAATGTATGTCTGAAAGTGATGGCGGGTATGAAAATGATTCAATCACATATGTAGATACAATGGAAGAGGCAGTTAATCTTTTAAATAGTGAAATATATATCAATAAGAATATTCTGCTGACAACAGGAAGCAAGAATATTCCAGAATATATGAATATTGATAATTACAGGGAGAGGGCGTATCTTAGACTGCTCCCGACACCTGAAATGATACAGAAGGCTGTAGATGCTGGATTTATACCGGCACATCTGATTGGCATGCAGGGGCCATTTGCAGAAGAATTCAATGAGGCATTAATCAGACAGTTAAATATAGGAGTTCTTGTAACCAAGGAATCAGGCAGTAATGGCGGTTATGAGGAAAAGATTGAAGCAGTAGAGAAGACAGGCATAGAAGCGGTAGTGTTAAAACGTCCAGTAGAGAAAGAGGGAAAGAGTCTTTCACAGGTTATGGAATATCTGAAAGAATGGGAACAGGCATGAAATATGTAGAAATAGTGGGATTAGGCCCGGGCAGTAAGCAGTGTATTACACAAGAGGTTATAGAGACAATTGAAAATGCAGAGATTATTATAGGTTCAAAACGTCTGACAGAGCCATATTCAGATACTGGCAGAAAAGTATTCTGTGCAGTGACAGCAGATGCGATTATGGATATTGTTAAAAATGAGGATGCACAAAAGTTTGTTGTGTTGATGTCCGGTGATACAGGATTTTACAGCGGCACAAAGACGCTTGTGAGCCGCCTTACCAGCGGTAATTATTCATATAGAATACTGCCGGGAATATCTTCTATAGTTTATCTGGCTTCCAGAATAGGACAGCCTTGGGAGACAGCAGCGCTTGTAAGTCTTCATGGCAAGAGACAGAGCTACATTCCAGTTGTTATGCAGAATGAATGGACATATTTTCTGACCGGTGGAAATGTGGCGCAGATATGTCAGAAAATTGAAAAAATCGGACTTGCAGATGCAAAGGTATGGATAGGTGAGAATCTTTCATATGATAATGAGAATATAGTCTGCGGAAAAATTTCTGAATTTACAGATTATGATGCCGCGGGATTAACAGTTATGGCAGTTAATAATGAAAATCCGCAATCACTTGTGATAACTGGTATTCCGGATGATAAGTTTATCCGCGGTGATGTTCCTATGACTAAGAGGGAAATTCGTGCGGGTGTAGTGAGCCGTATGGCGGTTGCAAAGGATGCGTGTATCTACGATATTGGTGCAGGAACCGGTTCTGTCACAGTTGAACTGGCACTTCATGCATTATATGGAACTGTATATGCGGTTGAGAGAACACCAGAGGGGTGTGAACTGATTGCTAAGAATGCAGAACATTTCGGACTTGACAATATAGAGATTATCAATGGCAATGCCGCAGAGGTGATAGATGACCTTCCAGCTCCGGATGCAGTGTTTATCGGTGGAAGCGGCGGAGAGCTTGAATGTATTCTGGAAAAGGTTTTAAAGAAAAATCCAGATGTCCATATAGTGATTACTGCGGTAACATTAGAGACACTTGAACAGGCAGTTTCGCTGATAGAGAAGAACAATATGTGTGCAGACATAGTACAGATAGCTGTCACAGAGGTCAAAAAGCGTGGCAGGTATCATATGATGGCTGCCAACAATCCAGTGTTTATAATTGAGGGAATGCATTATGAATAATAATTCACAGCAGTTTAATATTAATATATTTGACCGAAGTCCGCTGGCATATTGTGTATGTGAGCTTGTATTAAATGACGATGGCAAGCCTGTGGACTGGATTTTCAGATACTGTAATCAGGCGTTGGCAGATATTGGGAAGTTTAAAGTCGATGACTTGATGAATAAGCCTTTTTTTGAGACATTTCCTGGAGTTGACAGGAAATGGCTTAATCTGTTCTATGAGGCGGCATATGATGATATTCCAAGCGAATTTGATGAGATTTCCAATATCTCAGACAGATATCTTCATATACATATTATGCCAACAGGCCAGAAAGGCTATTGCTCATGTCTTATCCGTAACATAAGGAAAAATCTGTTTGAAAAGTTACAGAAGAATGAGCAGCTTGAGGACAGCCTGACTAAGCTAAAGAAAGAAAAATACGTTCTGGACAAGCTGTGCGAGGATTTTACGGCAGTGTATAATATAGAGCTTAATTCAGGCAGGTTTGATATTCTTAAATTAGGCGAAAATACTAACGCAATAGAGATAATAGGCGGCGATTTAGACAGATACCAGAATTTTGATGAATATGCGGCTGAGTACGCAAAGAGATACATTGCTTATGAGGACAGGGATTCATTCTTAGACTGGTTTAAATGCGGTAACTTAAAAAAGCGTCTCCAGAATGAGGAGCGTATTATATATTACTATAAGAGCATTCCGAATGGTGCAAGCCAGAGATTTTTTGAGACACAGGCTATAAAGGTTCATGTTGAGGATAATCAGTTCCTTATATTTATGGGATTCAGATATGTTGATAATATCGTCAATAAGGAAAAACAGATTCAGAAGAAATTGCAGGATGCGCTTGATGAGGCGAGACTTAACAATGAGATAATATCAGCAATAGGTAAGACATATCAGTACATATCAAGAATAGATTTGAGGACGAACCGCTTTGAAGAGATATCAAGCAGCGGAGAGACACACAGGCTTACAGGTGTTCAAGGGGATGCGCATGAAAGCATTTTAAGAAAATGCAGGAAAAATGTGGCAGATGAGTATCAGGAGGAGGCTCTTAAATTTCTTGATTTGTCAACTCTTCCAGAACGTCTTAAAGAAGAGGAAATGATAGCGACAGAGTGTCGCACGAAGGATGGTAACTGGCATATGCTGCGCTTTGTTGTCAAGAAAAGAGACGATAATGGTGAGGTGACACATGTTCTGTGTCTTATAAGAATTACAAGTGATACCAAGCGAAGAGAGCAGAGTCTTCTGTACCTGGCTGAGGAAGCTAAGAAAGAGGCGGCATTCAGAATGCGGTTCTTATCTAATATGAGCCATGATATAAGAACTCCTATGAATGGAATAATAGGCATGATTGACCTTGCCAACCACTATCCAGATGATTTGGAGATACAGCAGAAATGCAGGGATAAGATTAAGACATCATCAGAATATCTTGTATCAATGGTTAATGATATACTTGATATGAATAAGCTTGAATCAGGCAGTACGGTGAGCCATGAGATGACATTTGACCTGACAGAGCTGCTTAGCAATGCCAATGCGACAGCTCAGAAAAAAGCAGCAGATAAGAATATTGATTATGTTGTTGACTGGGACAGAGCAATATTTACGCATCAATATCTTATTGGAAATCCGCTTTTTGCCGAGAGAGTGCTAGCTAATATTGCAGATAATGCGATTAAATTCACGAATCCGGGTGGAAGTGTACATGTGTGGTGTAAGGAAGAGCAGTCAGATGGTGATAATGTCGTGTTTGAATTCGGCTGTTCTGATAATGGAATTGGAATGAGCAAAGAATTTCTTACACACGCGTATGATATATTTTCACAGGAAAATGAATCAAGCAGGTCAAAATATGAGGGCACAGGCATAGGTCTTGCCATGGCAAAGAGGCTGGTTGACAGGCTTGACGGAACAATTGATTTACAGAGTGAAAAGGGTGTTGGAACAACATGCATTGTCAGGCTTCCATTTAAGATAGGTGAGGCAGAAGAAATCAGTAAGCCGGTTAATTACGAAGAGATTTCAGTAAAAGGACTGCGTGCGCTGGTTGTTGAGGACAATGAGCTGAATATGGAGATTGCCAGATTTATGCTTGAAAATAATGGCGTTGAGACAGTGTGTGCTGTTGACGGCGAAGAGGCGGTCGAGATATTTGAAAAGTCAGATGCCCATTATTTTGATGTGATTTTTATGGATATTATGATGCCGAAGCTCAATGGTCTTGATGCGACAAGGAAAATCAGGGCAATGGAGAGAGATGATGCTGCGACAGTACCGATAATAGCCATGTCTGCCAATGCATTTTCTGATGATATAATCAACTGCCGTATATCAGGAATGAACCTTCATATTGCAAAGCCGCTGGATGAATCCAAGATGATAAATGCTATAAAAAAATGTATACAATATTAAATATATGGAATGAGGCAGAAAGAAGGAAAAATTAATGAAACATTTAAAAGTAAGAATTCCAATGTATTTTATTGGATTATTCGTGATGACTATAGGTATCGCGTTATCCGTAAAATCTAATCTTGGAGTTTCACCTGTCAGTTCAATACCTTACACAATGACATGTGTATGGGGTATTGAGATGGGAAAGGCAACAATTCTATTCCACGTAGTACTGGTATTAATCCAGATATTGCTTCTTAGGAAGAAGTTCAAGCCAGTCCAGTTGTTACAGGTTCTGGTTGGAGTTATATTTGGATATTTCACAACATTTTGTAACTACATGGTATCTTATCTTCCAACAGTAGATAACATTGTAATACGTATTGTGATGGTACTTGCAAGTACTGTATTCGTGGCAGCAGGTATCTTTTTATATCTGCCTGCAGACCTGATTCCGCTTGCCGGAGAGGGTGCTATGCAGGCAGTATCTTCTGTTACACACATCGAATTTTCCAAAGTAAAAATCGGCTTTGACTGTACAATGGTTGTAATATCGGCGGTTACATGTCTTACACTTTTACACAGCCTTGGCAGTGTAGGTGCAGGTACTGTTATCGCAGCAGTACTTGTAGGTACACTTGTCGGTATATTAAACCGTGCATTTGGAAAGCAGAGAGATGTATTGCTTGGAAAGAATGATGCAGTGGAAGCTGTTATTCCAGCACAGGCAACATCTAACCATGTGATTACTATTTCAAGAGAATTCGGAAGCGGCGGACGTGAGATAGGTAAAATTCTTGCTGAACAGCTTGGATATGGATATTACGATTCTGAGCTTATAAGACTTGCCGCAGAAAAGAGTGGATACACACCTGAATTCATAGAGAAGAATGAGCAGAGCCTTAAAAATCCTGTTCTTCATGATTTCTTTGAATGGTATGCAACACCAGTTGACCAGACAGATTTGCCTAAGGTTGACCAGCTTTTCCAGAAGGAATCAGAGATTATACGTGAACTTGCTGGTAAAGAGTCTTGTATTATTGTAGGACGACTTGCTAATTACATATTGAAAGACATGCCTAATGCGTATCATGTATTTATCAGCGCGGATGCAGCATCAGAAGCAGCAAGGGCTTCAGCAAGAGATAACATTTCTATGGAAGCCGCACTTGAAAAGGTTAACAGAGTTAACCATGAGCGCAGCGTCCACTGTAGATATTTCACTAAAACAGATTGGGGCAATGTGAAAAATTACAATCTTTGTATCAAATCTGACGATTTCGGTGTTGAAGAAACTGCCCATATTATCGCCGAAATGTTTAAAAGTAAGATGAAGTTAAGCTAAGTTAATAAAACGGTTAAAATATGGAAATTTAATTTGGAAACGGATATAATTCTATACATTTTCGGTTGACATGTGGAAATTCCCAGCCTATAATGAATACAACAAGAACAATTGTTTCGTTATTTCCTAAGGAGGGATTCATATGACTATTCAGGAGATGAAAGACAAGAAGAGGGAAAGGGGCTACACGTATGCTCAGATGTCTGAGTTGTCAGGTGTGCCTTTAGGAACAATACAGAAGATATTTTCAGGAGAGACGGAGAATCCACGTTACGATACGCTTATGGCGTTAGAGAGGCTTTTTTCAGAGCCGCTTATGGTAAATGAGGCAGCATCCCCTTATAATTTTGAACGCAACGGCAGTTATACGCTTGACGATTACTATGCGTTGCCAGATGACCAGAGGGTTGAACTGATTGATGGATATTTTTATAATATGTCATCACCGACATTTGGACATCAGTCAATTGGCGGTGAGATTCATCGCCAGATTGCGAATTTTATAATGGAGAATGGCGGAAGCTGCCGGCCTTTCATTGCGCCGGTTGATGTACAGCTTGATTGTGACAATAAGACGATGGTTCAGCCGGATGTTGGAATTGTATGTGATACTTCTAAGATTAAGAGGTTTGGTATATATGGTGCGCCAGATTTCCTAGTGGAGGTTATCTCGCCATCTACCAAGAAAAAGGATTACGCATTGAAGCTGTCTAAGTACATTGAAGCAGGTGTGCGTGAATACTGGATAGTGGATTTTGTGCAGGGAAAGATTCTTGTATATTTCTTTGAGAGTGATGTCTATCCGGTTATATATGGCTTTGACAAGCCAGTTCCAGTGAATATCTATGATGGTGCTCTTAAGATTGACTTCTCTAATATAGCTAAGTGGCTTAAAGAGGGCATGGAGTAGCCATATTTCTGAAGATATTCTTGTGCAGCTTTCTGCTGCTGGAACACATGAGTTTCAATCTGGTTAACAGCAGGCTTTACATTGGCAAAATGCTATAACAGAAACCAAGGATGTTGTAGGATGTTGTATACCTTGGAAAAGATTTTCCAGATGAGTTTTCCGGTTCTAATTACACGCGAAAAACAAAGGGCGCAAGGGCGAAAGCAAAGGCAAATGCCGCACAGGGCATGTTGGAAATGGTTGAAATTGTGACAGGGAAAGATGTACCTTTATGATTTGGTAGATATAAAAAAAGAAGCGAGTAACCCACTCAAGACTAACAAATAGCCAAGTGGTACAAAACCGCTTCCCTTTGCAGACATAATACACTCAGACAAAAGAACTGTCAAGCAGAAATTTTTGCTTTGGAAGGATTCATATGGGAAACTCGAATAAAATATGTCCAAACTGCAGAAAAAAGATGAAACTGTTTGTAACAGATACAGCCATTATGGAGAAGCGTTCTCTGTAATGGCTATTTTGTTACCCTGAAAGAAGGTGAGAACATTGAATATCAAAAAAGTGGATGACAAGCCGCTTGCCATTCACACGAAGCAGAAAACGAAGTTCCATGCCCATGAGCCGAAGTCCGTAGGGAAAACAACTGCCCGCAGAAGTGCGGCGCAGACCGCATACGGATTGTTCTACAAAGTACAGCAGTTTGTGTTGTCCCTTGCATTTGGCTTAAGAGATGCAATCACACCAATAATTGCAT
>URGC01000060.1 GCA_900547255.1 uncultured Eubacterium sp.
TATTGCCAGCATATAAAATATTTAAGTCAAGAACGATATATCAATTTTTTACAGAATAAAAAAATAACAGATGGGGGACTAAGATGATTAAATATCTTACAATGACAATTGAAAAACAAAAAAATATAGCATTGATTGCTCACGACGGAAAAAAACAGGATATGTTGAAATGGTGTATGGACAATAAAGAGATTTTACAGCAACATAATCTATCAGGAACCGGAACAACTGCAAGAATGATAGCAGATCATGTTGGATTAAAGATAAAAGGATATAACAGTGGTCCATTAGGAGGAGATCAGCAGATAGGGGCAAAAATTGTAGAAGGAAATATCGACATGGTTATTTTTTTCTCCGATCCACTGGCAGCACAGCCACATGACCCGGATGTTAAGGCACTTCTTAGAATTGCACAGGTGTATGATATACCGATTGCAAATAATATTGCGACAGCGGATTTTATGATTCATTCAACACTTATGAATGAACAGTATTCACATCAAATTGAAAATTTTAAAAATACTGTGGATGTCAGAGTAAAAGAAATGCCATTGGTGCTCAATTGTGATCATTGATTCTAATAATGTCAGGCTGGACAATTGGCTTATTTAAAGCCATTTAGATGATTTCAGCCAAAATGATGGCATTTACACTTCGCTAAACCAATCTTTTTTCTTTAAATTAATAGCAACATGAAAAAAATCCAAAATAAACAAGTTTTTCGGATTTTTTAAGCATTTTTCCGAAAAGAAGCCAAATCAAATCTTTTAGCAGGTTAAATGAGATGGTTTCGGACATTTTTGGATTTTTTACAGAAATTCATGATGTTTTATCCAATTTGACAAAGAAGACCAGTCTTAAAAAGTTTATTTGTAAGCAGGTACAGGTATATCGAGGGAAACCAGCTGCTTCCACTGTTCCTTATATAGTTTAATAATTACAGGTTATACTTTTTAAAGAATTTTCTCATGCTTATAATAAGCGGAATTACCATGACAATCCATGCTATGGGTTCTGCAACAATTATTCCTATATATCCAATCGCTGGGGCGAGCAGGACGGCGGCAAGCACCTTTACAATAAGCTCCATGGAGCTTGAAATAAGAGGTGTTATGTTGTCACCAAATCCCTGCATGCCCTGTCTGAACAGGCATATTACCGCTGGAATATAATATAGAGCTGTGTTGATGCGAAGGTAAAGTGTTGCTGTATCAATGACCTCTGGCTCTGAAGTTGCTGTTATTGCATTGATGATAACAGGAGATAATGTGTTAGCAACAACAATGACAGCTGTACACCATATGAATGTAAGAAGTACAGATGACCTGATTCCTGTTTTAATTCTTGAATATTCTCCAGCACCGAAATTCTGGCTGCAATAAGTCGCAAGAGTTGTTCCAAATACCGAGAATGGCAGCATGAATATTGATGATGCCTTTCTTGCAGCAGTGTGTGCAACAATTATATTCGTTCCAAATGTATTAATGCTTGTCTGTAATGCAACAGTTCCTATATGTACAAATGAAATCATAAAGCTCATGGAAGCACCTGTAGATAACATTTTTACCAGAAGCGGTTTTGATTCTATGAAGTTATCCATGCAAAGGTGAAGCTCTGGATATTTCTTATACATATATATAAAACACAGTATGGCAGATACAAGCTGTGATACTACAGTTGCGACAGCAGCTCCTGCAACACCCGTGTCCAGATATTTTATGAATGTGTAATCAAGAATTATATTCAGTACTGTAGATATAATAAGGAATATTAATGGTGTAAATGAATCACCTATAGCTCTTAATATAGAAGCAAGCATGTTATACATAGCTCCGGCAATAAGTCCCATCATTATAATTCTAAGATATGATGATGAGGCATCGAAAAGTTCTGGAGACACATTTAAAAGATTAAGGATTCCGTAGAGGGCAATTGTGCCGGCTGCGCTTATTGCAACAGTGATGGATACGCTGAGAACAACTGTGCCAGCAATAGCATTTTTCATAATTCTTTTATTGCCTGCACCAAAGTAAGTTGCTATAATTATTCCGAATCCGTTGGTAAAGCCATTCAGCAGATTGTTAAGAAGGTCACAAAGTGATGTTGTGGCACCGACTGCTGCCAGCGCAGTGTCACCTAACAGCGCACCTACAATACGTGTGTCAACAAGGCTGTAGAATAGCTGGAAAAGCTGACCGATAAACAATGGTACAGCGAACATAAGAATCATTTTAACAGGTGAGCCTTTAGTAAGGTTTCGCATAGGTATCTCCTTTATATAAGTAAATAATTAAGCAGTATTTAGCTATATAAGTTTATAATTGATTGTGAATCTTGTGTATTATATTCTAATGTGAAAGGTTTGTAAAGAATACATGCATGAATTAGGAATAGTGTTTCACATAGCTAAGCAGATAGAAGAGATTGCGCAGGCTAATAATGTGAAAAAAGTTAATAAAGTCGTATTAGAGATAGGTGAGGTATCAACTGTCGTTGGAAGTTACCTTACTGACTGCTGGAATTGGAATGCTGGAAGGAATGAGCTTTTATCAGGCAGTGAACTTGTCATAGAGACAATCCCGGGAATAACATATTGCAACGGATGTGGACAGCAGTACGAGACAGTTAAATATGGCAAGATATGTCCTAACTGTCACAGTGAAGATACATTTCTCATACAGGGAAATGAGACAGAGATTAAAGAAATTGAGGTAGAATAGATATGTTAAATCAGTTTTCCAGAACACAGCTTTTGTTAGGCAGTAATTCAATGGAAAAGTTAAAAAACTCCAGAGTTGCCGTGTTTGGTATAGGAGGAGTTGGCGGATACGTATGTGAGGCACTTGTAAGAAGCGGAGTTGGTGCATTTGACTTAATAGATGATGACAAGGTCTGCCTTACTAATCTTAACAGGCAGATTATCGCGACAAGAAAGACTGTTGGCAGGTACAAGGTTGATGTCATGAAAGAGCGTATACTTGATATCAATCCAGATGCTAAAGTTGAAGTGTACAAATGCTTTTTCCTGCCAGAGAATGCGGATGATTTTCCATTTGAAGAATATGACTATATAGTTGATGCAGTGGATACTGTCACAGCCAAAATTGCTATTGTTATGAAAGCAAAAGAAAAGAATGTGCCTGTTATCAGTTCAATGGGAGCTGGCAACAAGCTTGATGGAAGCATGTTTCGTGTAGCAGATATATATAAGACAAAGGTGTGTCCGCTTGCCAAGGTTATGCGCCATGAGTTAAAGAAGCGTGGCATTAAGAAGCTTAAAGTTGTTTATTCAGAAGAATATTCAACAAGACCTTTAGAGGATATGTCTATAAGCTGCCGTACCAACTGCATATGTCCACCGGGAGCAGCCCACAAATGTACGGAAAGACGTGACATACCAGGCAGTGTTGCATTTGTGCCATCAGTAGCAGGGCTGATAATAGGTGGTGAGGTTGTTAAAGACCTGACAAAGGACTGTGTAAGAGAAATATAAGTATATTATTAACAGGGGGAGCGTATATGCAGGAGATTAAATGTCCTAATTGTGGAGAGGTATTTCAGGTTGATGAGTCTGGATATGCACAGATATTAAGCCAGGTCAGAGATAAGGAATTCGACAAAGAGATAAGACAACGTGAAAAGCTTATCGAAAGCCAGAAAGAGTTAGAGATTGAGAAGCTCAAAGCACAGCTTAAAGCCTTGGAAGAGGCTGCTGACAAAGACGTTAAGCTCGCTGTTACAGAAGCTCTAAGCAAACAGAAGCAGGAAGCACAGCAAGAATTAAACAGACAGCAGCATGAAGCGCAGGAAGCCCTGAATAAGCAGGAGAGAAAATCAATAGAAGAACTTGCTGATAAGGATATTGAGATTGCAAAGTTAAAGGGACAGCTTGAGAGCAAGGATAATGAGAGTAAGTTAAAATCACAGGCATTAAAAGAACAGTACGAGGACAAGTTAAAGTTAAAAGATGAGCAGATTGAGTATTATCGTGATTTTAAGGCAAGACAGTCAACCAAGATGGTAGGCGAGAGTCTTGAACAGCATTGTGATATTGAATTTAACAAGCTTCGTGCAACTGCATTTCCTAATGCATATTTTGGCAAGGATAATGATGCCAGAACTGGAAGTAAGGGCGATTTCATATTCAGGGAAGCGGATGCGTCTGGAACAGAATTTATATCAATTATGTTTGAGATGAAAAATCAGATGGATGAAACTGCTACCAAAAAAAAGAATGAGGATTTCTTAAAGGAGCTTGATAAAGACAGAAGAGAAAAAAACTGCGAATATGCTGTGCTTGTGTCACTTCTTGAGACAGACAATGAGCTTTATAATACTGGAATTGTGGATGTATCATACAGATACCCCAAAATGTATGTAGTAAGGCCACAGTTTTTTATTCCTATTATAACGCTTCTTAGAAATGCGGCACTTAATTCACTTGAATATAAGCAGGAATTAGAGACAATCCGCAACCAGAATATTGATATATCTAATTTTGAAGAGAAAATCAATGTATTCAAGGATGGATTTTCAAGGAATTTCAGGCTTGCAAGCGAGAAATTTAATAATGCGATTGACGAGATTGATAAATCAATATCACACCTGCAAAAGATTAAAGAAGCTCTTTTATCATCAGAGAATAATTTAAGACTTGCAAACAATAAAGCAGAAGACCTTACAATCAAAAAGCTTACAAGAGGCAATCCTACAATGAAGGAGTTATTTGACAAGCACAAGAAGCTTGAAGAAAAAAATCCAGACAGTGAAAATTAGTGATCTGGCATTATTATAATATGCTGAATTGGATATTTTAATCATACCAAATGTGTGCCATTATTCTTTAGAGTTAATCAGTGCTTTGCACACAGAGTACTGGTTCGTACATACAAAAGATGTGTGCGGAAAAGAGGAAGAATATGAAAGATAACAGTGGTAAGATTAAGGTATTGGCACAGGCTGCTTTATGTGCAGCACTCTGCTATGTAGGTGCAACATTTATCAAGATTGATATTCCAGTTGGAACAGAGAGGACAATGTTTCACTTTGGTAATACATTCTGCGTACTTGCAGCATTGCTTGTAGGCGGTGTATGGGGCGGTCTTGCAGGAGCTGTCGGTATGACAATCAGTGACCTTACAACAGCGTATGTAACAAGTGCTCCTAAGACATTTGTATTAAAGTTATGTATCGGTCTTATTGTCGGTGCTGTAGCACATAAGGGCTTCAAGCTTTCAAGAGAACATTCAGCTAAATATGTAACAGTTGCAACAATCGTTTCGTCAGCAGCTGGCATGGTATTTAATATTTTTGCTGACCCTATCGTTGGATATTTCTATAAGACATATATCCTCGGTGTGCCACAGGATTTATCAAAGGCGCTTGCTAAGATTGGTGCTGTGACAACATCAGTTAATGCAGTAGTTGCAGTTATATTTGCGTCAATAATATATCTTATATTAAGACCAATCTTTAAGAAGAGTGGAATGTTAAGAGAGATGTAATTGTACTTGACAATAAATATCTGTATTTATTATTATAATATCAATAATATGTAGCAGCGTTGAAGGCTGTAAAAATGCTTCTTGTCTTGATATGGGCAGGAAGCATTTTGCTATCAATGCGGAAATGGAGTTTTGTGTGTTAAAGTATATAAAAAAGTATTGGGTTTTTGCGTTACTTGCACCATTATTCATGGTTGGAGAGGTTGTTATGGACTTATTCCAGCCGGGTCTTATGAGTACTATTATTGATGATGGCGTACTTGGAATTAATAATGGTAATGTGGGTGACCTTAATATAGTTATAAATACGGGAATTAAGATGATAGTATTTGTGGCTATAGGTGGATTATGTGGTGTTATGTCAGGAGTGTCTGCCAATCTGTGTTCGCAGAATTTTGGCAACGATTTAAGAAAAGATACATTTAAAAAGATAATGTCGTTTTCTTTTTCGCAGACAGACCAGTTTTCAACAGGTTCACTTATAACAAGAGTGACTAATGATATCACACAGCTGCAGACATTTGTAATGCAGTGCATCAGAGGCTTTGTAAGAACGTTCATGCTGTTTGCAGGCGGAATATTCTGTATGCTGCGATTGAATATGTCATTTGGAATTATAATTGTGTGTGCGCTGCCATTTATTATATTCTGCGTAATATTTTTCATATCCAAGGCAAATCCCATGTTTGGAAAGCTTCAAAGAAAGCTGGACAAGGTTAACAATGTTATGCAGGAGAATGTGTCAGGTTCAAGAGTAGTTAAGGCTTATGTCAAAGAGGACTATGAGATTAACCGGTTTGGAAGAGCTAATGAAGAACTGGTTGACACACAGTTGCGTGTTCTTGTGCTTTTGTCATACATGACACCTATTATGAACATTATTCTTAATCTTTCAGTGGTTGCGGTTATCAGACTTGGTTCAATACAGGTGGCGGCAGGTGCAGTTACACCTGGCAATGTTATGGCTGCTATTACATACGTGACACAGGTTTTAAATGCTGTCATGAGAATGACTATGATTTTCCAGACCGCATCAAGAGGTGTTGCTTCAGGAAGACGTGTTATGGAAGTACTTCAGTGTGAACCTGTCATAAAAGATGGTGAAACAGGCTGTGGCAAATCGTCTCTTGTAGGACTTATACCAAGATTTTATGATGTGACATCAGGTAAAGTTCTTGTTGATGATATAGATGTAAGAGACTATAAGCTTCACGCTTTGAGAGATAAGGTATCGATAGCACTTCAGAAAAGTGAGATTTTCTCGGAGTCTATCAAGGAAAATATTGCATGGGGCGATAAAACAGCTGATGATAACGAGATTGAGGCTGCTGCAAATGTTGCACAGGCAATGGAATTTATCAGGACCAGGCCAGATGGAATGGATACAATTCTCAATCAGGGCGGAACCAGCCTGTCAGGTGGTCAGAAGCAGAGAGTTGCGATAAGCAGGGCTGTTCTTAAAAAGTCAGAGATTCTTATATTTGATGATACGACAAGTGCGCTTGATTTAAAGACAGAGGCTGATCTGTATAATGAGCTTAAACAGATGCATTCAGGCATGACAAAGATTATCATTGCCCAAAGAATTGCGTCTATTAAGAATGCAGACAGGATTGTTGTCCTTGATAATGGAAAGTTATCGGCAGTCGGAACTCATAATGAATTATTAAAGAGCAGTGCGATATATGCAGATATATGTGCTTCACAGCTTGGAAATGAGGTGCTTGATGGAAAATAATAATTCAGGAAAGCAGACACAGCTTAATAATTATAAGATTCCGGGAATGCGCGGTCCCAGAAACCGCGGTGGTGAAGTAGAAAAGCCACAGGATGCAAAAAAAACAATCGGAAGGCTTTGCAGATATTTTTCAAAAGAATTGCATACAATGATAGTTCTTCTTGCATCAGTGTTTGTAATGGTAATATGCTCTGTTATAGCACCAAAGCTGCAAAGTAATGCAATTGACTGTATCGCACAAGGGACGTATGCCATGCTTACGTCGATTCTTGTGACAATGCTGGTGGTGTATGTCATTAACAGTGTATGTTCATTTGTACAGTCAAGATTATCGGCAGTTCTAAGCCAGAGAGTTGTTAAGAGAATGCGTGAAGATTTATTTGAAGCTGTAGTTAATCTTCCTGTCAAATATCTTGACAGCCATCCACACGGCGATATTATGAGTCGTATGACTAATGATGTCGAAAATATATCTAATACGATATCACAGTCATTATCATCACTTTTTTCAGGAGTACTTACCATAATAGGAACAGTTGTGATGATGTTTATGCTCTGTCCACAGCTTGCACTGCTGTCATGTACAACAGTTATTCTCACAGTACTTGCAACTAAGGGATTGTCTTCTGCAATGCGTAAATTCTACAGGAAGCGTCAGGTGCTTCTCGGAAGCCTTAATTCAGAGGTTGAGGAGATGGTTACCGGATATAAGACAGTTGTCGCATACAATAGACAATCTGCAGCCTGTGAAGAATTTAACAAAACATCAGACGAGCTTACTAAGGTGGGAATTATGGCAGAGATTCTAGGAGGCTCAATGGGACCTCTTATGAATGTAATCAATAATATCGGATTTGTGATTATTGCAGCATTTGGTGGATATTTTGCGATTAAAGGTGTTGTGTCAATTGGAACAATATCAGCATTTATTGTGTATGCAAAGCAGTTTGGAAGACCGATAGATGAGATTGCGCAGATATATGGACAGATACAGACTGCGGTTGCGGGCGCGGAACGTGTATTTGCTGTCATGGATCATGAGAAGGAGGATAAGACAGGCGATAAGCTTATTGAAAGCCAGTCTCCGGTTATCACATTTGAAAATGTTGATTTCTCATATGTTGAAGGTAAGCAGATTTTATATGATTTCAATCTGGATGTGCCGGCTGGACATAAGGTTGCACTTGTCGGTGCCACTGGTTCAGGCAAGACTACAGTTGTAAATCTTCTTATGAGATTTTATAATATAGACAGCGGTGCGATAAAGATAGATGGTGTCAATATCAGAGATATTGATATAGCCAATCTTCGTAAGAATACAGCAATTGTTCTTCAGGATACAGTTCTGTTTGCAGATACCATAGAAAATAACCTCAAATATTCTAATGAGGCAGCAGATGATGAGCAGATGGTAGAAGCAGCAAAAATGAGCAATTGTGATTCGATGATAAGAAGAATGCCAGAAAAATATAAATCTATGCTCACAGCGCAGGGACAGAATATTTCACAGGGACAGCGCCAGCTTCTCTCGATTGCAAGGGCATTTCTTGCACACCCTAAGATTCTTATTCTTGACGAGGCTACATCAAGTGTTGATACAAGAACGGAGAAGAAAATCCAGGATGCAATGGTTAAGCTTATGCACAATAGAACAAGCCTTATTATTGCACACAGACTTTCTACAATACAGGATGCTGACTGCATAGTTGTAATGGATGCAGGAAGAATTGTCGAGATGGGAAATCATGAGGAGCTGCTTGCAAAGCAGGGCAAATATTATGAACTGTACATGACGCAGTTTGCAGGGCAGGCGATTTAAAGTACATATCTCTATTGTATATATTAATTAAATATGATATTATAAATATATCATTAGTATCATATAAACATTAAAGAGGGGGTATAATTAAAATATACAATAGTAATGCAAAAGTTGTAATGGATGACCTGGGCAATGAGGTTGTATTGATACCAGAAATTTTATTTAAAGGAAAGCGTTCAATTGATTGGAATAATGTAAAAGTATATATGACTCAATATATTGGTCATTATGCAATAATAAAAGAAACAAATGATATAATCTATATTGCCAAAGATTTTCCAGATGAATATACAGGTTCTGTGTATACCAGAAGGTTAATGGGAGCTGCTGCAAAAGCTAAAGCTAATGCATCGCAGGGAATTTTGGAATTGATATCAATTTCCAAAGGAAAGCATTTTAAAGAGAATATAGAAGATAAGCATTTGTGGGATGCAAGATATGGATGGTATAGGTATGATTCCAGATTTGCACTGCCAGTTTATGCAGATGACAATAGTATTGAAAGATATAACATATATCATGCATCCATGCTGGTACGGCATGGAAGTGATGATAAGAAGTATCTGTATGATATTTTGGATATAAAAAAAGAAACGAGCAACCTTTTGGAGTCATAAGACTTTACTCAGCAAAAACCCATTCCTTATTAAGATTATATCAATTATTATATGTTGTGTCAAGATATTATATTTTATAAAAATACAGAGAAGAAAGAACTTGAAGCTAACAATGCCAAATGGAATGAGTTCCTGAATAAAGGATTTGGAGACTCATTCCATTAGAACATATGTTTTTGAACTGAGTTCAGTTTATTCGTTCTTAGGGAGGCTCTGCATGTATTCATGCATAGACTCTGCCACAATTTTGCTGTGTGCAACAGCTTCTACTACAGTTCTTGCACCATAGATAACATCGCCTGATGCAAAGATGCCAGGTCTTGATGTGTGGCCAGTCTCGTCTGCTTCAAGAAGACCTCTTGAATTAGACTTGAGGCCATCAGTACTATTTACAATACGCGTCATAGGTCCCTGGCTTATAGAGATAATAACGCTGTCTGCAGGATAGAGAGTGTCAGTTCCTTCAATATCTGTAAAACTGCCATCTTCATTTTCAATAATATCCCTGAATATAACACCATCATCAGTAATCTCAACAGGCTTCTTGTTGTACTCAAATTTAACACCTTCGAGTTGTGCATAGCTGAATTCGTAATGGCTTGCGGCAACCTCTTTAGTTATAGAGAAACATGTAAGGTCGTGTGAACCCTTGCGGATAGCAGTTCTTGCTACATCCATGGCGGCATTGCCGGCACCGATAACGATAACCCTGTTTCCAAGTCTGTAGCTGTCAGGATTATTAAGGTAATTGATGCCAAAATGTACATTGCCAAATGTCTCGCCTTTAATATGAAGTGAATTAGGCTTCCATACACCAGTTCCAACGAATATTGCCTTGTAGCCATCACGGAACAGGTCTTCTATGCCGATTGCACCTCCGATAAGTGTATTGGGGCGGATTTTGATGCCTTTAAGTTCAAGGTGGCGGTACTGGATATCGTCAAGAACACTTTTAGGAAGACGGAATTCCGGAATACCATATCTTAATACGCCGCCAATCTTATCCTTTCCTTCAAATATAGTAACATTGTACCCATATCTTTGAAGGATGATGGCAATAGTAAGTCCGGCAGGACCAGAACCGATAATTGCAACCTTCATTCCGTTAGAAGGAGCAGGACCAGCTGTCATCTGTTCAGCAAATGTTGTTGATATGTAATTCTCAATAGTCGAAAAATGTACAGGTGCACCTTTTTTTCCAAGAACACAATGACCTTCGCACTGCTTTTCGTGGTTACATACAAGACTGCATACAGTTGTCAGTGGGTTGTTTTCAAATAACATTTTACCAGCTTCATTAAGCTTATTCTCTTTAAGAAGCCTTATAGCAACTGGAATGTTAGTGTGTATAGGACATCCTTTCTGACACTGAGGAACCTTACACTGTAGACATCTGTTGGCTTCATCCATAACGTGTAATGCCATATCGTAATCTCCAATCTATATATTATGATTAATTATAAAAAGCAAGCTGATAACATGGCTTGTCTTAGATAATAATATTATATGATATAACTTTGTAATTTAAAAGCAGATATTTCAATATTTAAAATGCATGGAGAAATTAAATTGCATGCAGAATTTAAAATGCATGGAGACTGATTTTGTTATATCTTGACGATTTTTTTTTCTAATGATAGAATTAATCTTTACATGGAGAAACAGCTTATATTATTTACTTGAAATATACGATAGTTTTAGATTTTGAAAGGAAGTAAAGATACTGTGATGGGAATAAAGAAATTTTCTCATAACTTCTGGGGGCATTTAAAGACTATTAATCATCACAAGATGATGGTTATGAAGAACTGCTTCAGAGTGGGACTTTATAAGCAGGGATTACTTCACGATTTGTCTAAGTACTCGCCTACAGAGTTCATACCCGGAATCAAATATTATCAGGGTAACAGAAGTCCTAATAATGCACAGCGAGAGGCAGAAGGATGTTCGACAGCATGGCTTCACCACAAGGGACGTAATAAGCATCATTACGAGTACTGGATTGATTATCCGACTAATAAGAATGCCGGGCTTGTCGGAATGGAGATGCCTGTAAAATATGTTGTAGAGATGTTCTGCGACAGAGTTGCAGCAAGCAAGAATTATAACAAAGACAAATACACAGATGCAGATTCGCTTAAGTATTATCTTCGTGGCAGAGGACATTATGTGATTCATCCTAAGACAGATGAGCTTTTATACAGTCTTTTAAAGATGCTTGCAGATAAGGGCGAGGATTATACATTTAATTATATTAAGAAGAATGTTCTCAACAAGAATAAAAAGTGACACATTTTTACTGAAAATGTGCTGGAGTAATACATGAATGAGATAGAACAATACTATAATAAGTTCAATGAGGATAAGAGACTTACGTCAAGGCATGGAAGAGTTGAGTATTATGTGACTAATACTTATATTCACAGGGCACTTGAGGAAATCTTATCCGAAAGAAAATGTGACAGGCACGATATCAAGATAATGGATATAGGTGCTGGCACTGGGGCATACTGTGTTCCTCTTGCCGAAGAAGGTTATGACGTGAGTGCGGTTGAGCTTGTTAAGCATAATCTTGGATTGTTAAAGCAGAAGAGCAGCCTTGTAGATGCAAGACAGGGCAATGCACTTAACCTCAAAAGATTTAAAGATGATACATTTGATGTGACACTTCTTTTTGGACCTATGTATCATCTTTTTTCAAAGGAAGACAAGCTGAAAGCCTTATCCGAGGCAAAGAGAATTACTAAGCCGGGTGGAACGATATTCGTAGCTTATGTTATGAATGAGTATGGCGTTATCACTTATTGTTTCAAGGAAAGGCATATTAAAGAGATTATGGCTGATAACCGCCTGACTAAAGATTTCCACACTATAAGCGAGATGAGCAATCTCTATGATTACGTAAGGATTGATGATATAGATGAGCTGAATGCTGAGTGTGGTCTTACAAGGAAGCTTATTATATCGCCAGATGGTGCGGCTGATTATATGAGACAGTTCTTAAATCAGCTTGATGAGGAGGAATTTGAATATTTCCTGCAATACCAGCTTGCAGTGTGCGAGAGAAAAGAGCTTGTCGGAGCCGGGGCACATACAGTAGACATTTTAAAGAAACCAGAATAATTATATCCCATATCTGTTTATGCGAATGCATGACGGATATGGGATTTCTGCATTTTGATAACATTTTATCAATAAATGAATAATATATATTGACATATAAGATGGTAATGCTATAATTTAATCAAACATATGAATAATCATTCATATGAACGTATATTAAAATAAAAAGGAGAATAATATTATGAAAAAGACTTATAAGATTGAGGTTGATTGTGCTAACTGTGCTAACAAGATGGAAGAGGCAGCTAAGAATACAACAGGTGTTAAAGATGCAACTGTTAACTTTATGGCTCTTAAGATGATTGTTGAGTTTGAGGACGGAGCAGACGTTAAGGAAGTTATGGATAATGTAGTTAAAAACTGTAAGAAAGTTGAGGATGACTGCGAGATTTATCTTTAATCCTGAATTTAAGGAGATGTGATTATATGAATAAGAAACAGAAAAAAGTTCTTGCAAGAATAATTGTTGCAGCAGCTTTGCTTGTTATACTTCATTTCATTGAAGCACCGGGATTTGTCACGATACTTTTATATCTGGTTCCATATATAATTATTGGATATGATATTTTGAAGAAGGCATATAAGGGAATCAGGAATGGTCAGGCATTTGACGAGAATTTCCTTATGGCAATTGCAACTGTAGGTGCATTCGGATTAGGTATATATAATGAGTTTAAGGGTGTTGGCGGCGACTATGCAGAAGCTGTTGCGGTTATGCTTTTCTATCAGATAGGTGAGCTTTTTCAGGGCGTTGCTGTTGGCAAGAGCAGAAGAAATATATCAGAGCTTATGGATATACGACCTGATTACGCCAATATCGAAGTTGACGGAACAGTAACCAAAGTTGACCCTGATGAAGTTGAGATTGGCTCAGTTATAATCGTTAAGCCGGGTGAGAAGGTTCCTATTGATGGTATTATTGTAGAAGGAACTTCAAGTCTTAATACAGCAGCCCTTACAGGTGAGAGTGCTCCAAGAGACTGCAAGGTGGGGGATGAGATAATTAGTGGCTGTATTAATATGTCAGGTCTTCTTAAAATTAAGACAACTAAGGAATTTGGCGAGTCAACTGTATCTAAGATTCTTGATTTAGTGGAGAATTCAAGCTCTAAGAAGTCACGTTCAGAGAATTTTATATCAAAATTTGCGAAGTATTATACACCAATTGTATGTTACAGTGCACTTGTGCTGGCTATCGTACCACCAGTTATTCTTCTTATTCTCGGTAAGAATACTATGTATGCAACATGGTTATATAGAGCTTTGACATTCCTTGTAATAAGCTGTCCATGTGCCCTTGTAATCAGTATTCCTCTTAGCTTCTTTGCAGGAATCGGCGGTGCATCATCATGTGGTGTTATGGTAAAGGGGTCTAATTATCTTGAGGCGATGGCTTCAGTCAGGACAATTGTGTTTGATAAGACTGGTACACTTACTAAAGGTGTATTTGAGGTGGTTAATGTATCATGCAACAATGATTTTAACAAGGAAGACGTTATAAAATACGCAGCATATGCAGAGAACTATTCATCACACCCAATTGCAAAGAGTTTAAAGACTGCTTATGGCAAGGATGTAGATGAGAAAGATATCGGTGAGATAGAAGAGATAAGCGGTCATGGAATCAAGGCAGCAGTACTTGGAAAGACAGTGCTTGCTGGTAACAAGAGACTTATGGAAGCTAATTCAATAGCATATACAGAGTGCAATGAGGTTGGAACAGTTGTATATGTTGCAATTGACGGCGTATATGCAGGATATGTTCTTATCGCAGATACATTAAAGGATAATACTAAGGCTGCTATTAAGCAGTTAAAGAGGGCAGGCGTTAATAAGCTTGTTATGCTTACTGGTGATTCCAAGAAGGTAGCAGACAAGGTGGCAGCAGATATCGGAATAACAGATGTGTACAGCCAGTTATTGCCAGCAGATAAGGTATCTAAGGTTGAGGAGCTTCTTGCCGCCAAGAACCCTAAGGATAAGCTTGCATTTGTAGGTGATGGAATTAATGATGCACCTGTTCTTACAAGGTCAGATATAGGTATTGCGATGGGCGCACTTGGTTCAGATGCTGCGATTGAAGCCGCTGATATAGTACTTATGGATGATGATCCTTTAAAGATTGTCAAAGCTATCAAGATTGCCAAGAAATGTATCAGAATCGTGTATGAAAATATATACTTCGCAATAGGAATCAAGGTTATATGCCTTTTACTTGGTGCATTAGGTGTCGCTAACATGTGGGCTGCCATATTTGCAGATGTAGGTGTTATGGTGCTTGCAGTTCTTAATGCGATAAGAGTACTGCTTGTCAAGAAGTTATAATTCGGAGATTATTGATGGAAAATAAGAATATTGAATTAGATTGTGAATGTTGTGATACAGTTGAAATTCACAAAGACCGTTTGAAGATTGTTAATGATACACTTCCTGATGAAAATGAGTTATATGACCTTGCAGAGTTGTTCAAAGTATTTGGCGATTCTACAAGAATAAGAATACTGTACGTGTTATTTGAATCAGAGGTGTGTGTATGTGATCTGGCTGAGGCATTGAATATGACCCAGTCAGCTATATCACATCAGCTTAAAATCCTGAAACAGAATAAGCTTGTAAAGAACAGAAGAGAAGGAAAGTCAATCTTTTATTCTCTCGCAGATGACCATGTGAAGACTATTATCGCACAGGGCCGTGAACACATTGAGGAAGATTAATATACATTTTATGCCATATTGTCAAAAAAGATAAATTGTTGTAAAATAATATGATACCAGGGTCAAAAGGTCAGAAAGCCGATGCAAGCTTGCTTGCAA
>URGC01000061.1 GCA_900547255.1 uncultured Eubacterium sp.
CCTGTGTAAGTTCCTGCTGGAATTGTGTATTCACTGTAATACGAGAATGCACTCATAAGCTTACTGATACATTTGTCATCAAGGCTTATAAGCCTGATATCGTATTGTCTTGCAAGTTCCTCTATGATAGTAGTTCTTGTTCCGGCAGTACAGAAAAATGCATCAATCTGTCCGGATGAAAGCTTTTCAGCGGCTTCTGTGTAATTGTAATTCACAGTCTCTATTATGTCTGAGGTCAGTCCGCTAAGACTAAGTATCTGTTCGGCATTTCTTTTAGTACCAGATTCTTCCTCGCCGATACTTATCTTTTTGCCCTGAAGGTCATCAACAGATTCAATGCCGGAATCCTTCATGACAACAATCTGGCAGGCTTCTGTATACAGATTGGCAACAGCCTTGTAACCTGTCAGTGCATTATCCTTAAAATCTCCTGAACCTGTGTAGGCATCAGATATAAGGTCTGCCTGTGCAATTCCTAAATCAATGTAACGTGAAGACAGCAGACGTAAGTTTGCAACAGAACCGGCAGTATTTCTTACTTCAAATGAAGATTTGTCTATCTGTTCTGATGCTATGGCTGTGAATGTGTTGGCAAATGTATAATACATGCCTCCGATATCAGCAGCTCCGAAGCGTATGCTGTTTAATCTTCCACAGCCTGTTACAGCAGTCATGCAAAGAACCATTGTGAGGCAGACAGCTTTTTTGAATAATTTCATATACTAATTTCCTTTCCAATATCCTAGTGAATATTTTACTTGAATTCACACAAAAATCAATATAAGAAATCACTTGATTTGTCCCCATTTTTGATATTAAATAGTAATAAAGTTTTAGATTTAAGGAGAAGGAATATAGATGTCTGGCAATAATGAAAATATTATAGAATTAAAACACATAAGCAAGGTGTATGACGATAATGGCTTCAAGGCGGTAGATGATTTTAACCTTGAGGTTAAGAGAGGCGAGTTTGTCACATTTTTAGGGCCATCTGGCTGTGGTAAGACAACAACTCTTAGAATGATTGCTGGATTCGAGCTTCCATCAGGTGGAGAGATACTTCTTAATGGCGAAGATATATCAAGACTGCCAGCCAATAAAAGACCAATCAATACGGTCTTTCAGAGATATGCATTATTCCCACATATGAATATATATGAAAATATTGCATTTGGATTAAAGCTAAAGAAGCTTCCTAAGGATGAGATTAAGAAAAAGGTTAAGAGAGTTCTTTCAATCGTTGACCTTGAAGGGTTTGAGACACGTAAGATATCTACCCTGTCAGGTGGACAGCAGCAAAGAATTGCTATTGCAAGAGCTTTGGTTAATGAGCCTGAGATTCTTATGCTTGATGAGCCTCTCGGCGCGCTTGATTTGAAGATGAGAAAAGAGATGCAGCTTGAGTTAAAGAGCATGCATGACAGACTTGGAATAACATTTATATATGTAACACATGACCAGGAAGAAGCACTTACGATGTCGGACAAGATTGTTGTTCTTTCAGAGGGAAAGATTCAGCAGATTGGCACCCCTGAGGATATATACAATGAGCCTAAGAATGCGTTTGTTGCCGATTTCATTGGCGAGAGCAACATATTCAAGGGAATTATGACTGGACATATGAAGGTAAGATTCTGTGGCGGCGAATTCATTGGAATGGATGATGTTGCAGAGGGAACACTTGTGGACGTGGTTGTAAGACCAGAGGATGTTATTCTTACGAACAGCGAGGAAGGAACTGTTATTGGTGAGGTCACATCTGTTATTTTCAAGGGAATGCATTACGAGATTGCTGTTGAATCAGGAAAGTATGAGATGATTGTAAGAACAACCAAATGTTATTCGGTGGGTGATGTTGTCGGCATGAAGCTTGAGCCAGACGGAATCCATGTAATGATAGCGGAAGACCACACAACAAGCTTTGTTGCGGATATTAACAGTGATTACACACTTGATTTTAATGGCAAGGTAATTGATTGTGATATTCTTGACGTTATTCCTAAGTCTAAGATGAAGGATAATGTGCTTGTTGATGACAATGGTGAGGTTATTGATGTATCAAAGATTAAGGTCAATGTATCAATCCAGCCAGATGATATCGAGATGAGTGATGATACTGATGCCGGTCTTGTAGTTGGTAAGATTATTAATCTTATATATAAGGGCGACCACTACAGTTATGTCGTGCGAACTGAGTATGGACATGACCTGATAGTTGATGATGAGTATCTCTGGAACATGGGAGATAAAGTCAGTCTGGTTATGCCGGAGGACAAGATGAAATTCCAGTTAAAGAGATAGAAGCTTACGAAAAGGACAGGTATATATAGATGAATATTACATTATCAAGAAAGCATCTTGGCATATTTTATGGTGCATTTCTTATATTATTTGTGGCTGCTCCTCTGTTAGTCCTTGTATATTATGCGTTCACTAATGGCTCGGGACAGTTCAGTGTTAACAATCTGGTTAACTTTTTTATGGATCCTAATACTCTGGGTACATTGTGCTACAGCTTTGGGCTTGCGATTGTTGTGACAATTGTCTGCCTGCTTATTGCGTATCCAGTGGCTTATATTCTTGCGCAGAGCAATATCAAGCGCAAGGCTGTTATACTTATGTTATTTGTTATGCCTATGTGGATTAACTTTACATTAAGAATAACTGCTTTGAAGGAGATTTTATCACTTATAGAAGGTAATCTTGCATTTTATCCATTTGTCAATACTGTTATCGGTATGACATATGATTTCCTTCCATTTATGATACTTCCTCTGTATACAACATTGTCAAAGCTTGATAAAAGCCTTATAGAGGCGGCATCAGACCTCGGAGCTGATAATTTACAGACATTCATGAAGGTAATACTTCCATTGTCAGTTCCGGGAATAGTCAGCGGTGTATCAATGGTATTCCTGCCAGCGATGACTAACTATGTTGTACTTGATATGTTATATAACAGTACTTATATTATGGGTAGTCTTATTGGAAGCTACTTTAGTGCATATGACTGGCATAACGGCTCAATGATTGCACTTGTACTTCTTATGATTATAGGTATTGTGTCACTTGTATCAGGAGATAAGGAGGAGCATAGATGAAAAAGGCAGTTAAATATGCAGTTATAATATTAGTTTTGTTATTTATGTATCTTCCGATTCTTGTGCTTGCACTGTACAGCTTCACAGATTCAGCTAATATAGGTGCGATACATGCATTTTCGGTAAAGAATTATGTGACATTATTTACAACACCTGAGCTTATCAGCATGATTGCAGGCTCTGTACTTCTTGCTGTAGGCAGTGCGGTTATAGCAACGATTCTTGGAACAACTGGCGCGATAGGTGCGTTCTATTCCAAGCAGAAGACTAACACAGCAATTTCTGTGCTTAATCAGGTTCCGGTTGTCAATGCTGATGTTGTTACAGGTTTTTCTATATGCATACTTCTTGTGGTTGTGTTCGGAGTGAGCAAAGACACTTATATACCACTTGTTATAGGACATGTGGTTTTATCTGCACCATTCGTATATCTGGCAGTAGTGCCTAAGTTAAAGCAGATGGACCCAAGTCTGTATGAAGCCGCATTAGACCTTGGGGCAACACCGGGATATGCTCTTGTTAAGGTTATAATTCCACAGATTGCATCGGGCATAGCATCAGGATTTATCATGGCTATAACATTATCACTTGATGATTATTTTGTTGCAACCTATACTAAGCCAGCTACATTTGACACAATAAGCACGTATGTTGTCAATGCAACCAAGGGTTCACAGACACAGATAAAGACTGCTCTGTGGGCGTTATCTACGATTATATTCCTTGTTGTAATTGTCGCAGAGATTATAATAAATGTGGCTCCTGCAAGAAAGGCTGTCAAAGAGGAGGCACATGATGGTAAATAAGATATTAAAAAATGTGTTATCAGCAGGATGTGCTGTCTGTATGACATTATCACTGATAGCGGGAACTGTGGCTCTAACAGGCAGAGTGATGCAGGCAGATGCGGCTGATAATTCTACAGTTACACTCCGTGTATGCAACTGGGAAGAATATATAGATGAGTCAATGGTCGACGAATTTGAAGAGTGGTATGAGCAGGTTTATGGCAGTAAGGTAAAGGTGTTATATAGTACAATTGGTACTAATGAGGAATTGTATAACATGCTTACACTTGGCGATGAGTATGACCTTGTATGCCCTTCTGAATATATGATTATGAAGCTTATGGCAGAGGGCTGGCTTGAGCCATATTCTGACGAGTTTCACAATGCCTCAGGCAGATATAATTATTATGCCAAGGGTGTTTCTCCGTTTATCAGCGAGATATTTGATAATAATAAGATTAATGGTGAGTCGTGGAGCAGATATGCGGCTGGATATATGTGGGGAATAACAGGTATTGTATACAATCCTGAATATGTCAGTGAAGAAGAGGCTTCTACATGGACAATTATCAATAATCCCAAGTTTAAGAGACAGATAACGATTAAGGATAATGTAAGAGATTCCATGTTTGCGGCTGTTGGTGCTGTGAAAGCAGATATTCTTACTGATAAAGCATTTATTAATTCATCTGACTATAGCAAAAATCTGGCTCAGGAGATGAATGACACATCAAAGGAGACAGTTGAGAAGGTTTTGGAATATCTTCAGAAAGCAAAGGATAATGTGTATTCATTTGAGACAGACAGCGCCAAGGCTGATATGGTAACACAGAAGGTAAAGGCTTCTTATCAGTGGTCTGGTGATGCTGTGTATACTATGGATCAGGCAGAAGAGGATGATGTTGAGCTTGCATTTGCAGTTCCAAAGGAAAGTACTAATCTTTATTTTGATGGATGGGTTATGCTCAAATCAGGAATATCTGGCAATAGTGAGAAGAAGCAGGCTGCTGAAGCATTTGTTAATTTCTTATCTATGCCAGAAAATGCTGTAAGAAATATGGATTATATCGGTTACACATCTGTTATATCAGGTGGAGACAGTGATGTTGTCTATGACTATGTCAGAGAATGTTATGAGGCTGATGACGATGACACTGATAAAGTGGAGTATCCGCTTGGCTACTTCTTTTCAGGTGATTCTTCTGATGAAAGATATATGCTTACAACCTCATCAGAACAGACTAAAAGACAGTTATCAGCACAGTATCCATTAGAGACAACGATGGAGAGAAGTGCAGTTATGCAGTACTTTGACAATGATGCCAATACACAAATTAACCAGATGTGGATTAATGTAAGATGTTACAATATATCCAATATGCCTATGGCGGTAAGGATTCTTATTGGCATTGCAATAACTCTTATTGTTGGTGGATACATTTATAAGAAAATACGTGGACATATTGAAAAGTAATATGTCTGGATAAGAAGGTGTTTGTGTGAAGAATAATAAGTATGAGATAGATATGTGTAATGGAAGTCTGATGGACAAGCTTATATCGTTTGCGTTTCCGTTGATGGTATCTGGTATACTCCAGCTTATGTTTAATGCACTGGATCTGGTAGTTGTTGGAAGATTCAGCGGAAGCCAGGCTCTTGCAGCGGTTGGTTCGACAACAGCACTTATTAATATGTTTATTAATCTGTTTATCGGAATTTCTCTTGGAGCCAATGTCATGACTGCGAGATTCTATGCGTCTGGAAAGGATAAAGAGGTCTCAGAGACAGTTCATACGGCTGTTACATTTGCAGTGATAAGCGGTATTGTGATGATATTTGTCGGGGGATTTTTGGCAAAGCCGGCATTGGCACTGATGGATACCCCGGATGATATTATAGATTTATCGGCATTATATATGAGAATTTATTTTGTCGGAATGCCATTCTTTATGATCTATAATTATGGTGCGGCAGTGTTAAGGGCTGTAGGTGATACGAAGAGACCACTTATATTCCTTATAATCTCAGGAGCTATCAATGCAGGGCTTAATCTGTTCATGGTTATAGTGCTTGATTTGTCAGTGGCAGGTGTTGCCATTGCGACAGTTATATCGCAGATGGTTTCTTGCGTGCTTGTTTTAAGATGCCTGTACCACACAGACAGCAGTTACCAGTTCAGATTTTCAAAAATGCAGATTAAATGGTGCTATCTTAAACAGATTTTCGCTGTTGGTGTGCCAGCCGGAATCCAGAGCGTTGTAATTAACTTCTCTAATGTGTTATTGCAGTCATCTGTCAACTCATTTGGCTCAATTGCAATGGCAGGATATACAGCAGCCAATAATCTGCTGGGATTCTTATATATGGCTGTAAATTCGATTACACAGGCATGTATGAGCTTTACAAGCCAGAATTACGGTGTAGGCAAGTATAAAAGAATGGATAAGGTGCTAATAGACTGTGGTATCTTATCACTGATAGTATCGCTTGTATTCGGCGGCGGTTTTTATCTGTTCGGTTCATATATACTGAGAATCTACACATCAGATACTGAAGTTATAAAATGTGGACTTGAGATATTATCAATCACAACTGTTCCATATTTCTTATGTGGAATAATGGATTTGTTCCCCGGAGCACTTAGGGGAATGGGATATTCTGCAGTGCCTATGGTATTATCTGTTATAGGAACTGTCGGTGTGAGAGTTTTCTGGATATATGCGGTATTTCCACTTAACCGTTCATTGTATGTCTTATTCATATCTTATCCGGCATCATGGGGACTTACAATTGTGATGCAGGTTATATGCTATATTATTGTAAGAAAAAAGGTTGTTAACAAGTTAGTCAGTCAGAACGTGGCAGGAGGTATGTAAAATGTGTACAGCAGCGACTTATAAGACGAAAGATTTTTATTTTGGAAGAACACTTGATTATGAATTCTCATATGGTGATGAGATTGCGGTTATGCCAAGAAAGTACCCTCTGAAATTCAGATATATGGGCGAAATGGCTGAGCATAATGCGATTATTGGAATGGCATACGTAAATGGTGGTTATCCATTGTATTATGATGCAATCAATGATAAGGGACTTGGAATGGCAGGACTTAACTTTGTCGGCAATGCGGCTTACAGCGATGTGGATGAAGATAAGAATAATGTTGCACAGTATGAATTTATATTATATGTGTTAAGCCAGTGTGATAATGTTGCACAGGCAAGAAAGCTTATAGAGGAGATTAATCTTGTGGGAACACCATATAGTGAGAATCTTCCAGCGGCGAGCCTTCACTGGATAGTGGCAGATGAGAGCGGTGCAATTACAGTTGAATCAATGGATGACGGAATGCATATATATGACAATTCTGTGGGAGTGCTTACTAATAATCCTCCATTTGACATGCAGATGTTCAATCTTAACAATTATATGGGATTGTCAGTAAAGCAGCCTGAAAATTCATTTGCAGAGAAGCTTAATCTTACAACATACAGCAGAGGAATGGGAGCTATGGGGCTTCCGGGAGATTTATCTTCACAGTCAAGATTTGTAAGAGTGGCGTTCACGAAGATGAATTCGAGCTCTCCTGATACAGAAAATGAGAGTGTAAGCCAGTTCTTCCATATTCTTGGAAGTGTTGCGCAGCAGCGTGGCTGTTGTGAGGTGGCAGATGGCAAGTATGAGATAACTATATACACATCATGCTGCAATGCAAGCAAGGGCATATACTATTACACAACTTATGACAATCACCAGATAAGTGCCGTGGACATGCACCGCTGTGAGCTGGAATCAGATAAGCTTATAAGATTACCAGTTGTCACAGGGGAGCATATTATGTGGCAGAATTAAATCAGACAGACTTTTTATATATCACATGTGATACTACAGCCGTGACAATCTCTGTAATCCAGAAAGCGTGCCATACATATGATGGACCGCCAGTGCGACACAGGATTGCTGCGGCTGGAATTATTATAACGAGGTATCTTAGCAGCGATATAATGAATGACTGTATACCCTTTCCGACACCCTCAAGTGCACCAGAAGCTGTTACAGATACGGCTGAGAATATGAATCCAATACATATTATGCGGAGAGCATGTGCACCAATTTCTATAGATTCTGCATTACTTGTGAAAATGCCTATAAGTGATGAGGCAAATGTCAGACAGCCGATTGTACCGATAAGCATTATCAGTGTAGTAAGTGCAAGAGTTGTATGATATATCTTCTTAACTCTTACAGATTCCCCGGCACCATAGTTAAATCCAATGATAGGTCTCATTCCCTGTATCAGTCCGCTTGCAGGAAGATAGAGAAAAGTCTGGAGTTTATAGTATATTCCAAGAACAACAACATAACTTGCTGAGAATCCAGCCAGCATTGCATTCAGGAAAGATACAAGTAAAGAAGGCAGTGCCAGATTAAGTATGGCTGGAATACCGATACCATATAGCTTGCCTGTTATAGAGGCAGTAAGTTTTATGTGTTCTTTTCTTATACGAACAGTTATAGGATGAACTATATATACAATAATATATACGATTAATGATGTTGTCTGTCCTATGCCTGTAGCAAGGGCTGCACCGGCAATTCCCATGGCTGGGAAGAAACCTAAGCCGAATATAAGCACAGGGTCGAGCACAATATTAACAATACAGCCGCACATAAGTGCAATCATTGAAACCTTCATTTTGCCGACAGCCTGGAATATTTTCTCACCTGCAAGCGATTCCATATTAATTATAGAAAATGTGAATACAATATATGAGTATGTACATCCGAGCTGGATGACATCCGGGTTATCTGAAAAAAGTCCAAGAAACCATTTAATCATAAAAATACTTGCTATTGTGATAACAACACCATGAATTGCAGCTAAAACAACACCATGTGTGGCGGCTGCGTCAGCATTCTTATTATCCCCGGCACCGAGGAAGAGCGATATAAGAGCTGTTATACCAACTCCGAAACCAATAGCTACTGCATTGATAAAATTCTGTACCGGGAATACAAGTGAGAGTGCAGTCATGGCATCTTCACTGATTTTCGATACGAAAAAGCTGTCTACGATATTGTACAGGGAATTGACAAGCATAGATATAACCATTGGCAGAGCCATTGACAGCAGTAATGGCAGAATTGGCTTTTCTTTCATGTAATTCTGATTCATATTGATATTGACCTCCGTGAATAATGGTATTAATACTGGCGGTAACATGCCAGCAACAAAAAAGCCACACAATTATCCGCTTTATCAAAGATAACAAAGGGATAATTGTGTGGCGAAAAAAGTTTAACTCTAAAAATCCACACGCATTTTAAGCTACGTAAAATTAACATATATTTTATGATGTGTCAAGACTGATTATCTGGGAGCAGTACCAGATTATATTGCAATGCGTATATGATTTTAACAGATATTGGCACTTGATTTCTCGAACAAATGTTTATATAATGAACATATGTTTGATATTAAAGAAGGATTAACAACGAAAGAAAAGCTTGAGATTCTGGCAGATGCAGCTAAATATGATGTCGCATGTACATCTAGTGGAGTGGAGCGCAAGGGAAAGAAAGGATTCCTTGGTAACAGTGTAGCGGCAGGAATATGTCATAGTTTTGCGGCAGATGGCAGATGTATCTCATTGCTCAAAGTTCTTATGTCTAATCACTGTGCGTATGACTGCAAGTACTGTTCTAACCGGCGTTCCAATGATGTGCCAAGGGCGACATTTGAACCAGATGAGCTGTGTATGCTTGTGATGGAGTTTTATAAGCGTAATTATATAGAAGGATTATTTTTAAGTTCGGGAGTGCTTAATAATCCAACATACACGATGGAAAAGATGTGTGAGACACTGACACTGCTCCGGACAAAGTATCATTTTAATGGATATATTCATGTTAAGACCATACCTGGTGCGCCAGATGAACTTATATCCTTAGCAGGATATCTTGCAGACCGTATAAGCATTAATATAGAGCTTCCGACAAAAGAGAGCCTTGAAAAGCTTGCACCGAATAAGAATTATAAGACCATATATGAACCTATGGGTAAGGTGACAGGGACTATTAAGGCTAACAGGCTTGCGTCAGGCAAGGATTCGAGAATGGAGCGGAGCGGGATTAATGAGTATCTTACTAATAGCATATTTAACAAGGATAATCAGAACAAAAGGATTGCTGGGGATGAATATTCTAAGATAGGTGCACATACTAATAAAGCTGCCGGTGCAGATATACTGGCAGATAATTCAGGTACGCTTCCAGCAGTGACAGGTAAGAATGCCGTAAGACCATTTGCGCCAGCAGGACAGAGCACGCAGATGATTATCGGTGCGACACCAGAATCAGATTATACACTTGTCACAACAGCGCAGAAGCTGTACCAGCATTTTGATTTAAAGAGAGTATTTTATTCAGCATATATACCAATCAATCAGGATGAAACACTGCCATCACTTGATACCAAGCCGCCATTGTTAAGGGAACACAGGCTGTATCAGGCAGACTGGCTTCTCAGATTCTATGGATTTCAGGCAGATGAGCTGTTATCAGAGGACAGACCTGATTTTAACGAACAGTTAGACCCTAAGTGTGACTGGGCTTTAAGGCATTTGTCTGAGTTCCCGGTTGAAGTGCAGAAGGCATCATATGACATGCTTTTAAGAACACCGGGGATTGGACCTACATCAGCCAAGAGAATTGTCAATGCGAGAAGATATGGCAGGCTTGATTATGACAGTCTTGCCAGGATGGGAGTTGTGCTCAAGCGTGCACATTATTTTATTACATGTAATGGCAGGATGATGTATAACATTCCGATTGAAGAACAGTATATAACACGAAGTCTTGCTGTTGACAACAGGGGCGAGAACTGGAAGATAGAACAGCAGAATACCAGATATTCGCAGATGTCGCTTTTCAGTGATTTTGGAGTTACTAATTAACATGGGGAAGATGATATGTATGTATTTATATGTGATTATGGATTTGCAGAGCAGATGTGCTGCATATATGATGCGTGGGTGATGGCTCTTAAGGAAGGACATGACAATGTAAAACTTGTGCGTGGGCCTGTGAACCAGTTGAGCATACTGGATGAGTATATCCACGTTGAGCGTGATGATATTAAGTATCAAAAAGTAATTAATTCGATTAAACAAAAGATTTCGTGGGAAGCATATATGTATGTGTATTATGCGTCTTTATCAGCAGATGAAGGTGCGCTTGATGCGATATACAGATTTCTTATCAAGGGATTCCGTGCAGGGGGAAGCATAGTTAATTATCATACTGACACAGATGTATCACGATTGTTGAAAATCAGGCTTAATGTCAGCAATGAAGCTCATCATTTTATAGAATTTGTGCGTTTTAATTCTATTGATAACCGCTTATATATAAGCCATATTGAGCCGGTTAATGATGTGACAGCGATTGTTGCTGACCATTTTGAGAACAGGATGCCATCTGAACACTGGATTATAATTGATGATATAAGAAAGTATGGAGTGGTTCATCCTGCTGATGGAGAGAGCTATATAAGATGGTTTACGAACGAGGAATTTGAGCAGTTAAAAAAGACAGAATTGTATGAAGATAAATACACGGATATGTGGAGGACGTTTTTTGATGCAATTTCAATCAAACAACGATATAATCCACGGTGCCAGAATACATTGATGCCTAAAAGAAAACGAAAACACATGACTGAATTTATGCAAAATGCACAAAAATAATATAAATGTTTGTGATTGATTATGATTGACTTTGATTAACGATGATTGTAATATAATCATATCAGATACGTATAGATGATTAATATTTAGAAAGGAGTTTTGATATGGTATATACAGTCACATTTAATCCATCTCTTGATTATATAGTGGCTGTGGATGATTTTCAGCTTGGCATGACTAACAGGACATCAAGTGAGCTTATACTTCCAGGCGGCAAGGGTGTGAATGTCTCTATATTGCTTAATAATTTAGGGATTGCCAACACGGCTTTCGGATTTGCGGCAGGATTTACAGGAAGAGCTATTATATCAATGCTTGGGAAGAATGGTGTTAAAGCTGATTTCATCGAGATTGAGGATGGATTATCAAGAATTAATTTTAAGCTGAAGAATATTGACGGAACAGAGATTAATGGACAGGGACCGGATATATCTGATGCAAAGGTGGAGGAGCTTCTTAATAAGCTTGATACATTAAAAGAAGGAGATGCACTTGTTCTTGCGGGAAGTATTCCGGCAACCATGTCGGATGATATATATCAGACAATTCTTAAAAGACTACAGGGAAGAGGGATTCTTACAATTGTAGATGCAACAAGCAGCCTTTTGATGAATGTATTGGAATATCATCCATTTTTAATCAAACCCAATCATCATGAACTGGGGGAGATATATAATGTTGAACTGACAAGCAGAGAAGAGGCTGTTCCTTATGCTAAGAAGCTTCAGGAATCAGGGGCGCGTAATGTTCTTGTTTCAATGGGAGGTAAAGGAGCAGTTCTTGTAAGTGAAGATGGTAATGTATATGATGCACCAGCGCCAGAAGGGGTGCTTAAGAATTCTGTTGGGGCAGGAGATTCAATGGTTGCAGGTTTTCTTACAGGATGGCTTAATACAGGCTCTTATAAAGAAGCTTTCAGAATGGGAGTGGCAGCAGGAAGTGCAAGTGCATTTTCTGATAATCTGGCTACTAAGGATCAAGTGGAAGATGTGTTAAACAGAGTTCTGGTATAGATTAAAGCAGAACGAGATTGGAATATGCACTAGATAATGTGTGAGAAGGAGGTTCTTATGAGAATAACAGAACTTTTAGATAAGAGAAGTATCAGCCTTACAGCTTCACCTAAGAGCAAAAGTGAAGCACTTGACCAGGCTATTGAGCTTATGGTTAAGAGTGGTAAAATTAATGATAAAGAAGCATACAGAAAGCAGATATATGCAAGAGAAGAAGAGAGTACAACAGGTGTAGGCGAAGGAATTGCCATTCCACATGGTAAGTGCAGTGCAGTTAATGCACCGGGGTTATCTGCCATGGTAATTAAAGATGGGGTTGATTTTGATTCGCTTGATGGTGAACCAGTAAAGATCCTTTTCATGATAGCAGCACCTGACACAAAGGATAATGTTCATCTTGATGTACTAAGCAAGTTATCAGTACTTCTTATGAATGATGAGTTTGTAGCAAAGCTTTATGATGCAAAGGATGTTGATGAGTTTTTAAGTATAATTGACAGTGCAGATGACGATGCAAAGAGTATAGATGACAGGCTTGAGGCGGCTGCTGGTGCATCTATTCTTGCAGTTACATCATGTCCTACAGGAATAGCACATACTTATATGGCGGCAGAGGGACTGGAAAAGGCTGCATCTAAGTCAGGCTGTTCTATCAAGATAGAGACAAGAGGTTCAGCAGGCGCTAAGAATGTTCTTACAGATGAAGAGATTGCCAATGCACAATGTATTATTGTTGCGGCTGACGCACAGGTTCCAATGGACAGATTTGACGGCAAGAAGGTTATTGAGTGTCAGGTATCTGACGGAATTAACAAGGCTGAGGAGCTTGTCAAGAGAGCACTTGATGGAGATGCTCCTGTATACAGGGCTAAAGGTGTGACATCACATAGTGCTGAGTCTAAGAAGAGCGGCAGTGTTGGACATCAGATATATACACAGCTTATGAATGGTGTATCACACATGCTTCCATTCGTAGTCGGAGGCGGTATTCTTATAGCAATTGCTTTCCTGATTGATGGATTATGTGTTGATATGAACGCATTATCTGAGGCAGAGAGAGCTAACTTTGGTACTATAACACCAGTTGCGGCACTGTTTAAGACAATAGGTGGCGCAGCATTTGGATTCATGCTCCCTATACTTGCAGGATATATTGCCATGGCTATAGGAGACAGACCAGCACTTGCACTTGGTTTTGTCGGTGGATATATAGCAGCTAATGGTAAATCAGGATTCCTTGGCGCACTTGCAGCAGGATTTATCGCTGGTTACCTGATTGTTCTTTTAAGAAAGCTTTGTGATAGATTACCAGAAGCACTTGAAAAGATTGCACCAGTTCTTATATATCCAGTTGTTGGTATTCTTGTTATAGGATTGTTTATGACATATATAGTTGAACCTGTCATGGGTGGCATTAACATGGGACTTAACAGTTTCCTTGCAGGAATGGGAAGCACAAGCAGAGTTTTATTAGGATTTATACTTGCAGCTATGATGGCCATTGATATGGGCGGTCCATTCAACAAAGCAGCATATGTATTCGGAACTGCATCAATTGCAGCCGGCAACTATGATATCATGGCGGCAGTCATGATTGGTGGTATGATTCCACCATGTGCGATTGCACTTGCAACTATTCTTTTCAAGGATAAGTTCACTAAGGAAGAAAGGGATGCCGGTCCAACTAACTTCGTTATGGGACTTGCATTTATTACAGAGGGTGCAATTCCTTATGCAGCGGCAGACCCAATTCATGTAATACCTGCATGTATAGCTGGTTCAGGTGTGGCAGGAGCAATAAGCATGTTGTTCAAATGTACACTTATGGCACCTCACGGTGGAATATTCGTATTCCCAGTAGTCGGCAATGCATTGTTCTATCTTATTGCATTAGTTGCAGGAACTGCTGTATCAACAGTTTTGTTGGGAGTTTTAAAGAAAAAAGTTAATTCTTAGCATGATACCAGGGTCAAAAGGTCAGAAAGCCGATGCAAGCTTGCTTGCAAGAGGTT
>URGC01000062.1 GCA_900547255.1 uncultured Eubacterium sp.
AGGCGGTTGCGATAGTTTCATCTTCATGTGCATACACTAACCATACAATTCTTGCAGAAGCACTTGAAAAGTGGCCGGTAAGATATCTTGAAAAATGTGTTCCACAGCTTATGCCTGTGATAAGAGAGCTTGACAGAAGGGTGAGGGAGCGTTATACGGACAGTTCTGTGTATATCATTGAAGAACGTGATGATGACAGCAAAGGAATTGTGCATATGGCGCACATTGATATTCATTATGGAATGAGTGTCAACGGAGTTGCAAAGCTTCACACGGAAATTCTTAAAAATACAGAGCTTAATAATTTTTACAAGATATATCCAGAAAAGTTTAACAACAAGACTAATGGCATCACATTCAGAAGATGGCTTATCCACTGCAACCACGAGCTTGCAGATTACATAACACGTCTTATAGGTGATGGCTACAGGCATGATGCCATGAAGCTTAAAGAACTGCTTGCATACGCAGATGATATATCTGAAATCGACAATCTGTTAAAAATAAAGCAGCACAATAAGACAGCTTTTGCAAGATATATTTATGACACACAGGGAATTGTCATAAATGATAATTCTATATATGACGTTCAGGTCAAGAGACTGCATGAATACAAGAGACAGCAGATGAATGCGCTTTATGTCATATACAAATATTTTGACATCAAGAATGGTAATATTCCTAAGACACCTATTACTGTCATATTTGGGGCAAAGGCTGCACCAGCTTACACAATTGCCAAGGATATTATCCATCTGATTCTGACACTTTCAAAGGTGATTGCAGCAGATGACGATGTGAATCGATATCTTAAAGTTATCATGGTTGAGAACTATAACGTAACTCTTGCAGAGAAGCTTATTCCGGCCTGTGACATATCTGAACAGATATCACTTGCATCTAAAGAGGCAAGTGGAACTGGCAATATGAAGTTCATGCTTAACGGAGCTGTTACACTTGGAACAATGGATGGAGCCAATGTTGAGATTGCTGAGCTTGTAGGTAAAGATAATATCTATACATTTGGCGCATCAAGTGATGAGGTTATTGCACATTATGCCAACAGTGATTATTCTGCAAGAAAATTATATGAAGAAGATCCGGTTATAAAACAGTGCGTTGATTTCATTGTATCTGACACAATGCTGGCTGCAGGAGATGAAGTAAACCTGCGTCGTCTGTATAGTGAGATAGTTGGCAAGGACTGGTTCATGGCACTGCTTGATTTAAAGAGTTATATTGATGTCAAGGAGCAGGCATTAGCAGATTATGAAGACCGCAGGGCATGGGGTAAAAAGATGCTTATCAATATTGCCAATGCAGGATTTTTCTCATCAGACAGGACGATAGAGGAATACAACAGGGATATATTTAAGTTGTAAAACAATTGCCTATAGTGTCATAAGAGATTATAATATTAACATGATGATGTCGGGGAAGAAGTTCAAAAGCTTTTTGTGACAGCACAACAAGTTTTTGGACTTTGTGCCCCTGAAGTATTATATCTTAGATGGTGGGCGAGGCAGACGTGTATGTATAATATCCTGATTGTAGATGATGAAAAGATAGAGCGTAATGGCATTAAGATGCTTCTCAAGCGGATGGGCGTTAATCTTGGCATTATAGAGGCTGAGAATGGCAGGGAAGCATATGATTATATTATTTCAGATAATAACAAGGGTGAAGGGCATGTTGACATTCTTTTAACAGATGTCAAGATGCCTTTTATGGGTGGAATTGAACTTATAAAGAATGTGAAGGACAGCGGGATTAAGCTCAAGACAATTATATTTTCTGGATATAATGAGTTTGAGTATGCAAAGCTTGCCGTCAAGCTGGGAGTTGAGGATTATATTCTAAAGCCGGTAGACCCTGCAGAGTTTAAGAGCACTATACTTAAAGTTATAAGTGAGATTGATGAGGAATTAAGGAAAAATGAAGATTATAACAAGCAGGCTAACAGCCTGAGGCAGTTTTATCTGTATTCACTTATCAATGGCAGTGCCGCAGATGGAATCGTTGAGGATACGGAATTCCTTAATGGATTTAACAGGCTTGTGCTTGTTGAATTTAATTCGGATTATTTTGGAAAGTATGATTTTGACTTTAATAAGGCAGTTCAGGATTTTAGAGCATTAGGAAAGAATAATACAGATAAAAAGTTTAATTACCAGTATCTTAACTTAAATCCCCAACAGTCTGTTATATTGCTGAAAATGGATGAAACAGCGGATGATGGTGATGGCATTGAGAAGTTTCTTGCATACCTGCACGATTACATATATGAACAGAGTGGACAGTTTATGTATGCGGCTGTGTCTGATTTTTTCAATGATTATCATAAGATATCGGGTGTGATGGATGAATTGGAAACGCTTATGAATAATAAGTTCTACCAGACTGACAGATACATCTATTCTGATTATGTGAATACCCAGACACCAGTGTTAGTGCAGATTGATGATGATGCTCTCATGAAGCAGATGAAACAGGATATCAAGATGAAGGATGTTACATTCTTAAGAATACATTTTGAGGCACTGTGCAAGAAGTACAGGGGACAGTCGAATTTTTCACATATATATATTAAATTTGTGTTCTCTAATCTGTTAAAGGATTTCTATGACAATATACCGGGAGCAAATGAAGATGAGTTCAGCAGGGAGATAGACAGGCTGTACACATCAGAGGATTTCACATGCATTATGGATATCGTCAATAAGAATATTGATTTGCTGGAGAAGACTTTTGGAGCTAATCCGGTTGTGTCGCACAGAGAGATAGAGATGGTAAAGGATTATATCCACGGACATTACGGTGAGGAGATAAGCGCACAGCAGCTTGCCGATATGGTTTACCTTGCACCAAGTTATCTGAGTTCGCTGTTTAAGAAAGAGACAGGGCAGAATCTTAGCAAATATATCAAGCAGTATCGTATGGAGAAAGCGAAGGAGATGCTTGAGGATACTAACATGAAGATTGTAGGTATCAGCGAGAAGGTGGGATATCCGAATGTGTCATATTTCTGCCAGAGTTTCAGAGAGTATTATGGTGTCAGCCCACAAAAGTTCAGGGACGGCGCGGAATAAGAGAGGTACGGTTTGCTTGAGAGGGATAAGACAGAGGATTAACAACATAAAATTGCAGAATAAGCTTGCCAGTATCTATATAGTTACTGGTCTTATTCCGCTGTTTGTTTTGTTCGCATTTGCATTCGTGCAGATGCGTTCAATTCTTATGGACAGAGATATAAGAAGCATGCAAGGCTCGCTTGAGCAGTCTGTCGCTACGGTGGATGGACAGATAGAGGTCTATAACAATCTTTCTAATTACATAACATTTAATGAGACAGTGTCCAGAGTGCTTGCGTATGATTATAGCGGTACTTATGAGATGTACAGCCAGATTGTCACGACATTTGACCCGATGCTGTCGTCACTTAAATATTTCCATGATGATATCAACAGGGTTACGGTGTATGTGGATAACGGAATCAAGCATGACACTACAATTGCGCCTATTGATGAGATTAAAAATGAGCCTTTTTACAGCAGTGCGGTGGGTTCTACGGCGATTAACTGGTATGTTGATAAGGACAATAAAAAGCTGATATCTGCAAGAAAAATGTCAACTCTTGAGCAGATGGGCGTCACAGGAATCATATATATTGATGTTGATTATGACAGTGTCATGTCATCGTACAGACAGGGACTTGAGGCTAACTGTGGAATGATTGTTGTTGATGGCAATGGAGCAGTTATCGGAGAGTTTGATAATTTAGATGATGACAGGTATGTTTTGAATTATTCGGACAACAATGATACTGGAAGAATATCTGAAAAGACTACTTTGGAGAAAATGACTAATGAAGCGTGCTGGGATGACAATACATGTGATAATTCCGCAGGATATGCGCTGATAAGAAAAGAATCGCCAGTCACAGGCTGGACAACCTATGTATATGAGCCAAGAAAGCTTATGCTGAGCTCAACTAATTCGATAGCTGCGATGATAGTAGTTGCTGTTGCAGTGGCACTGCTTGGTCTGGCTGCTGCCATAATATCAACATCTGGATTTATCACGAAGAGAATCAAGAAGCTTCAGGCAAGCATGGCAAAGGTTGAGCAGGGAGATTTTGATGCGGTTATCCAGACAGAGGATAAAGATGAGATTGGTGAGCTGATTCAGGGCTTTAATGGCATGACTACACAGACAAAAAATCTTATCACGCAGGTGTATGAAGGACGTATAAGCCAGAAAGAATCTGAGATGAGGGCATTAAGGGCACAGATTAACCCACATTTCCTGTATAATTCGCTGTCGCTTATCAACTGGAAGGCGATTGAATATGAGCAGGATGATATAAGCAGAATAACTCTTGCATTGTCGAATTACTACAGGACTTCGCTTAACAAGGGCAAGAATACGCTTCTGCTGGAGCAGGAAGTCAGCAATGTCAGGTCGTATATAGAGATTCAGCAGATTATGCATGATAATTCATTTGATGTGAATATTGATATAAGTGATGATATTCTTAAAGTTGAGTCATTAAATCTTATATTACAGCCGCTTGTGGAGAATGCGATTGACCATGGAATAGACCTTCTGACTGACAAGAGAGGTGTCATAACTATTAAGGGAAGCCGCAGACCGTACAGGAACAGAGCGGGGGAGAGCATAGATATTGTGTGGCTTTCTGTGTCTGATAATGGTGTTGGAATGGATGAGAATGTATGTGCAAGCTTTCTTACAGCAGAGTCTAAAGGCTATGGTGCGCGCAATGTCAATGATAGAATCAGGCTGTTCTACGGAGAGGAATATCATCTGGCGGTTGAGAGCGTTGTGGGTGAGGGAACGACAATCATGATTAAATTCCCGGCAAGGCAGATTGATTACAGAGCGTAAAGAATTAATATCATAAAAAACCAACATGTTTCTAAAATACCTTATATTTTAAATTTATAACCTTCCTAATATAATTAAATCATCAAGAAAAGTTAAAGACGTCGGAAAACAACAGGTAATTGATGATTAGATTATTAAGGAGGGTTTTTATTATGAGACTTAAAAAATTAGCGGCTGCGCTTATGGTGACAGCGATGTGTGGAACACTTATGACAGGCTGCGGTTCGGGAAATAATGCAGCCAGCACAGGTGGAGATTCTAAGACAGAGGATAAGATTACAGCGACTATCAAGGTATGGGGACCTGCGGAAGACCAGGCTGAGGAGAATGGCAAATGGCTTCAGACAATGTGTGAGAAGTTCAATGCAGAACATCCTAACTGGGACCTTACATTTGATTATGGCGTATGTGCCGAGGCAGATGCAAGTAAGACAGTAACACAGGATCCAAGTAATTCAGGAGATGTATATTTCTTCGCAAATGACCAGCTTCAGGCACTTGTTGATGCTAATGCTATAGCAAAGCTTGGTGGCGAAACAGCAGATTACATAAAGAAAACTAATTCAAACACTATTGTAGATTCTGTATCTGTTGGTGGAAGCATCTATGGAGTACCTTTTACAACTAATACATGGTTTATGTATTATGATAAGAGCAAGTTTTCAGAGAGTGATGTAAAGAGCCTTGATACAATGCTTTCTAAGAACAAGGTAGCATTTAACATAACTGAAGGCTGGTATATGTCAACATTCTATCTGGCTAATGGATGTTCATATTTTGGCAAAGATGGTAAGGATAATGCAGCAGGAATCGACATTTCTGGCGATAAGGGAACACAGGCAACACAGGCTATGGTTTCATTAGTTAACAATCCTAATTTTGTCAATGACTATCAGGGTGTAGGTATAGCTGGATTAAGAGATGGTTCTGTTGGTGCTTATTTCTCAGGTTCATGGGATTACAAGAGCGTTAAGGAAATCCTTGGCAACAACTTTGGTGCAGTTTCACTTCCAACATTAAAGATTGGTGGAACAGATAAGCAGCTTAAAGCATTCGCAGGTTCTAAGGCAATCGCAGTTAATCCTAACTGCAAGTATCAGCAGGTAGCTGTAGCATTAGCTAAGTATCTTGGCAGCAAGGATGCACAGCAGAGCCACTATGAGTTAAGAGGTGTTATTCCTTGTAACACAGAGCTTCTTGCAACAGATGCAGTCAAGAAAGATGCACTTGTAACAGCACAGAATGACACATTTAACAAGACATCAGTTATCCAGCCTACAGTATCAGGAATGAATGATTACTGGACACCAGCACAGAATTTTGCTAAGGCTGTAGTTAATGGTGAGGTTACAATGGACAATGCTGCGGCTAAGACACAGGATTTCTATAAGCAGATTAATACATCAATAGTAAGTAAATAAGTTCAGGGTGATTAATAAACAGATGGCTGTCAGTGGTTGAATCAATGACAGCCATCTGGTAACAGGAGGTTATGGCGATGAAAGATGATGGATTTATTCAGGCATTCAGAAAAGGTAATGCCATTACCAGACTAAGCGCTATTATACTTGGACTTGGTAATATCGCAGGAAAACAGATAATCAAAGGAATTCTGTTTCTTGCTCTGGAGGTCAGCTTCATATGCTTCATGATATTTAAAGGAATCAACTGTCTTGCCATGCTTCCAAGCCTTGGTGGAAGACCACAGCAGGAGATATGGAACGAGAAGCTTGGGATATATGAATATGTAGCTGGTGATAATTCACTTCTTATACTTTTATATGGAATAGCAACATTGTTCATAATAGCAGCATATATCGTTCTTATGGCTGGCTCAGTTAAAAGTGCTTATAAAGTACAGGTAAGAATGGCTGAAGGCAAGCATATTAACACATTTGTGGAGGATATTAAATCGTTATTTAATGAGAACCTTCACAGACTTCTTCTGGCACTTCCAGTGAGCGGAATACTTATATTTACAATTCTGCCGCTTATATTCATGATAAGCATGGCATTTACGAATTACAGCAAAGTTGACAGCCACCTTGTATTGTTTAACTGGGTTGGACTTGAGAATTTCAAGCAGATATTTAATTCTGGAAGTTCAATCGGCCAGTCGTTCTGGTCAGTACTTGGATGGACTATCATATGGGCTATATTTGCAACAGGACTTAATTATATATTAGGTATTCTTGTTGCACTCCTGATTAACAGGAAAGGAACTAAGTTTAAATCATTCTGGCGCTTCATATTCGTTCTCTCGATAGCTGTACCACAGTTTGTCTCCCTTCTTATCATGAGAAGTATGTTGAGCCAGGATGGTATCATAAATGTTGTGTTAAAGAATCTGGGATGGATTGAGAGGTCACTTCCATTTTTCACGAATGCAACATGGGCAAGAGTTACGGTTATCGTTGTCAACCTGTGGGTTGGTATTCCATACACAATCCTTCAGGTTACAGGAATTCTTCAGAATATTCCTCTGGAGCTGTATGAGGCAGCAGACGTAGATGGTGCTAATGCATTTGTGAAATTCACAAAGATTACAATGCCATATATGTTCTTTGTCACAACACCATATCTGATAACTACATTTACAGCCAATGTTAACAACTTCAACATTGTATACCTTCTTACTAAGGGGGATCCGGTTCTGGCTGGCGCAACTGCCGGCAAGACCGACCTTCTTGTAACGTGGCTGTACAAGATGACAGTTGATTTCCAATATTATAACCTCGGTGCCGTTATAGGTATTATGACATTCATATTCCTGGCAATAGGCTCACTTCTTGTATACAGAAGGACGAAATCTTACAAAGATGAGGAGGGCTTCCAATGAAAAAGAAAAAGATTGCAAGAAATGTATTGGCACACGCAGTGCTTACAATATTAGCGGTTGTTTGGGTAATACCACTTTTCTGGATAATCCTCACAAGTTTCAGGGCACAGAAGGGTGCATATACAAGCTCCTTCTTCCCTAAAGCATACTCGCTTGATAACTATATTAAACTGTTTACAGACACGGGAATTCTTAATTTCCCAAGAATGTTTGAAAATACACTTATAGTTGCTGTGTTTTCATGTATAATATCTACATTCTTTGTTTTGTCAGTTGCGTATTGTATGTCAAGACTTAAATTCAAGCTTCGTAAGACTATGATGAATATCGCCATGATACTTGGACTTTTCCCTGCATTTATGGCAATGGTTGCAGTGTATTACATACTGAAAGCGGTTGGTTTGTCAGAAGGTTCTATGATAAGAGTTGCGCTTGTGCTTGTATACTCGGCATCAGCCGGAATACAGTTCTACATAGCCAAAGGTTTCTTTGACACGATTCCTAAGACTATTGATGAAGCCGCTCTGATTGATGGAGCAACGAAATGGCAGGTATTTACTCAGATTACAATACCTTTAAGCAAGCCAATCATCGTATATACAGTACTTACTTCATTTATTGCACCTTGGGTTGATTTCATATTTGCAAGAGTAATCTGTCGTGCCAATGCCAACTACTACACAGTGGCAATCGGTTTATGGCAGATGCTTGAAAAGGAATATGTTGATGTGTGGTACACAAGATTCGCAGCAGGAGCTGTGCTTATATCAATCCCAATTGCAGCCTTGTTTATGATAATGCAAAAATGCTATAATGAGAGCATGTCAGGAGCAGTAAAGGGGTAGCGGATGGTGAAAACATTTAAAAAACTCACAGCATTAGCTGTCACAATATCATTACTTTCAGCCGGGTGCAGCAGCCCGGCTAAAAGTGTCTATACCGACACCAATGTGCAGGACGACAGAATGTATTATGCCATGACAACTCCTTATGGCGCATATCCTGAGACTATTAATTACACACTTGGCAAGATGACAAGTGTCAATAATTCCAATATGCCGGAGGGCGATACATACACAGACAATGCTTACACAAGATATATCAAATCTATGATTAATGTACAGAATGTTGATGTGTTTGAGGCGCAGGATACGCAGTATAACACGAATGTATCTATGGCGATTTCCATGGGAACTCTGCCAGATATTATGATGGTTTCAAGTCAGGACGATTTGCAGAGACTTGTTGAAGCTGACATGATTGAGGATTTGACAGAGAGCTATAATAACTGTACAAGCAGCAGGATTAAGGCGATATATAACAGTTATGGTGATGCGCTTAAAGATATGGTTACATTTGACGGAAAGATTATGGCACTTCCAGAGACTAATATAACAGATGGTCCTAATCTGGTATGGCTTCGCAAGGACTGGATGGATAAACTGGGAATGTCAGAGCCTAAGACGATAGATGATGTTGTTGACATAATCAAAGCATTTATTGAAAAAGACCCCGGCAATAATGGTGTTGATGAGAATGGAAAGAGTAACACAGTCGGGCTTGTTGTGGATACAGAGCTGACAGGCGAGTGTGGCTACAGCAGTGAATTTCTGCTGGATATTATATTTGCATGTTTTAACGCATATCCTAAGCAGTGGATTGAAGATTCGGATGGAAATGTTGTGTATGGTTCAGTTACGCAGGAGGCAAAAAATGCGCTTGAGTACATAAGCCAGCTATACAGTGATGGCATTATTGATAATGATTTCCTGCTTAGAACGACAACTAATATATGTGAACTTATTGAGAATGGCAGATGCGGTTCGTTCTTCGGACCATGGTGGGCACCGAATAATCCGCTTGCCAACGCGGTGAGCATTAATGCGGATGCGGACTGGCAGCCTTATCTGATACAGACTTCTGCTGATGGCAGTACAAGCTATCACAGCCAGAATCCATGCTACAAATATGTTGTGGTAAGAAAGGGGTATGAACATCCTGAGATAGTGGCTAAAATTATAAGTGTGATGTTTGACAGCGCAAGATATGACAGCAATGATTCCCAGGAATTTGCCAATTATTACCAGTTCAATGTAGAGCCTACAGCGCGTCCAATCTCAATTAATGTAGATTATAATAATGCTTTGTCAATATGTTATGAAAAAATTGACAAGGCGCTTGCAGGGGAGAGTGACCCTGACGAGCTGGAATTACTTGAAAAATCTTTTTATGATGCCTGCAATTCATATATTCAGAATACAGGAGGGACATATATAGTGTCACGCAAGCATGGGCGCGATAGCACACTTGGAAGAAAAGGTGCAACAAGTACGCAGTGGGCAGCATACATGTCAAGAATAACAGCGTGCAGACTGCTTAATGAGGGTGATATAAGGGTTGTGGATTCAAAGTATTTTAGGACGACAGACACGATGAAAACACGGTGGTGGCGTCTGAAAGAAAAAGAGAAAGAAGCGTACTTAAAGATTATATGCGGAGCCGAGGATATATCATATTTTGATACATTTGCTGCTGAATGGAGTGAGCAGGGTGGTGAGACTATAACTAATGAAGTGCGTGAAGATATTGGGAGGTAAGACATGCCTGATTCAAAATATGAACACATAGTGCATCCATTTCCACCATTGTATGATGAGGCTTCTAAGATTCTTATTCTTGGAAGCCTTCCGTCTGTTAAATCAAGGGAGCAGATGTTTTTCTATGGACATCCGCAGAACAGGTTCTGGAAAGTGATTGCGGTGGTAACAGGGGAAGCAGTTCCCACCACAATTGAGGATAAAAAGGCACTTTTGCACAGAAACCACATTGCACTGTGGGATACAATATATAGCTGCGATATTATCGGTTCGAGTGACAGCAGTATCAAAAATGTTGTGCCGACTGACCTTGCTCCGATAATCAATCAGTCAAAGGTCAGCCATGTATTCTGCAATGGCAATACATCTGGCAGATATTATAAGAAATACCAGCAGGACATTCTTGGGCTTGAGGCTGTCACACTGCCATCAACCAGCCCGGCGAATGCGGCTTATTCTGTTGACAGGCTTGTACAGATATGGGGAGAGGCAGTTAAAGAGGCGTTATCATAAGTACCCTGTCTGTGTTGTCGTGTTCAATAGTTGCAAATGAAGGTGCGTCAAATACATCACCATCACATCTCCCGATATAGCTTCTAATGCCAGTAACCGGGCTTACCCACCACATTTCACAGCCTTTATATGAAGAGGTGTCCAGTGTGAATGGATTTCCGCTGTAATCGTATGCGATGAGGTAATCAGAGCCGGCAAATACAGCAACACGCTCATATTTTTCTTTCTGACCTGATAATAAAAGTGTTTCATCAGGCTTTCCATTGATGAAGTCTACAGATTCAATGAGATTCTTAAGGTGTGTCATCTGTCCAGAACCATCATGGTGTATAGCTTCCTGCCATGTGCAGGCGGCACCATAATTAACGCCTATATGTCCTGGTGTGTAAAACTGCATGACAGCGTTATCGCCATATGTGTGTCCGCATGCGCCGGCGAGTACTGACCAGTAGGCATATCTTCTTACATCTTTAGCTTTCCAGTATGGCTGCGAGGCATCGTGTAATCCCTGTAGAATCCACTCGTAAGAAGGTTCGCCGTCAAGAACAGGTTTATTGCTTACAGATAATGCGTTGTCGACGTAACGCCAGTTATCTTCTCCGTAGTAAGAAGGATTGTCAGTGTCATCCCATGCTCCGAGACTGCACTGGTCGTATCTTCTGTGTCCTGACTGGAACATATTAAAATCAATCCACTCATCATCTGCAAACCACATTGTAGGTGAGCATCTTCCAAATGGGTGAAATGTTATGAGCTTGTCAGGTGTTGCTTCTTTAAGATAATTGCCAAGCTTTCTATAGATGTCTACATAATTTTCTGCTTTAATGTCACCGCCGAGAACCCATATGATATTGTTATAATCTCTGTATCTTTCAGCAAGAAAGTGACCATAATCAAGGACGTTATCAAGCGTTATTGCCTGAGATTTGACAAGACTTCCCCATGAAGGCAGCAGAGCCATATATAATCCCAGTTCATCAGCCATTTTAATTATTCTGTCAACGTGCTGCCAGTACTGTTCGCTTGCAGGCTCAATCCCTGCATAGTACATGCGGTTGATGACCTCGGTGTTCTCAAGTGAATACACAAGGACAGCCTGAATTACAGTAAATCCTTTGTCGGCTCTGTTTTTAAGATAAATGTAGGCTTCTTCCTCTGTTATATTGGCAAATATCAGCCACGCTGTGTCACCAAGCCAGAAAAATGGCTTGCCATCTTTGATAAGGTATCTTTTATTATCACTAATGCTTAACATAATTCTAATCCTCCTTTATGGGGTAGCTATATATATGTTCATTTTATATGTGATTTACATAGAATGCTATGGCAAAATGAGGTTGTTTTAGATGAATTTACAGCTTTTTGGCTTGATTAATTACTAAAAATGGCTTGTAAACGCAGCGTAGATTGACATATTTTTCTACAGTGGGTATCTTAAAAAAGATATATGTTTGATTTTATTAAATTTTAAGAAAAGAAGGAGGTGAATTAATTATATGAATATGAACAATATAGGAGTGTTTATAGCACAACTTAGAAAAGAACAGAATATGACACAGAAAGAGCTTGCGGATAAACTTGGCGTAACTGATAAGGCTGTAAGCAAATGGGAACGTGGAAAAGGAATACCAGATGTTGATAGTATTGAAAGATTATCGAATGTGTTGGGGGTGTCTGTTTCAGAATTATTTAATGCAAAGAGAGATGAGATTCCACATAACGTTAAAATTCCACTAAGTAAGAATAAAGTATTGTATTTTGTAGTAAATATAATTTTTTTATGTGTATGCAGCACGTCAATAATTATAGGATGTTATATGCTGTTTGTTCAAAAAATTCCATTATCTTTTCAGACGACAGGCAGTGCAGATGGACCGACAGCAATGTTTGTGCAGACTAAACCATCCATGAAAATAGCAGGAGTATTGATTGGGGCAGGTGTAGGATTGATTGTGGCAAAGATTTATATGTGTATAAAAAATAGGAGAAAATGAATGAATATGAATAAAATATGGAAACAAATTATAGTAATAATGTTAATAATAATGCTCAATTTAAATAATAATTTTTTAGTGGTATTTGCAAATGATAATGAAGTAGATACAGATAATATGATTGAATTTGAATTATCTATTGAAAATTTAAAGAATGGTGTATCAGTAGTGATGTTTAAAAATGATAATGGGGACATAATTAGTTATGTATGCGAAGATATAACTATGCTTCCAATGAATTGTAGTGTTGATGATGGAAGTGTAGAATTGGCTATATTGCATGTTGGATTTAGAGAATGGAGTGACAATAAAGGGTCATTATATTTTACTTTTGAATGTGATGAAGCAACTTCAAAATTACAAGGGAATTTTTATGTGAAAAAAACAGGATTTTTATCAGGGACATACTGGTCAGGGGCAAATAGTTATAACATGTTTGGATGTCATACAACAACAAGATATATAAAACAGCATATAGATGTAGGGAATGCGACTTCTGTTATTGTAGGATTTAACAGTGTTACATTTGAGACTGTACAAGGAGAAACTGGATGGTTTTCTAATTCGTCTCAAAGGGTAAATAAATAAAAAATTAAATCAGTAGTGTAAAAATTAAGATTTTCTTCCATCTCTTAAATATAATTTAGTTATCAATAATAGTTAAAGATATTAATTGGTTATTGGATTATGTTAAGATGGGAATATTATAGTATTATATATGAATTTGCAAATAATTTGCAAATTCTCTTGACGAACTTATATATAAGTGTTAGTATGCAAAATGCAAATGAATTGCATTTTGCATACTTTTTTAATTTCAGGATTATAGATTGAGGAGCGGCATATGCAGAAAAATTATAATACAAAGACTGCACAGGTTATACAGCAGTTTATAGATACACATGAGAACCAGCAGTTTTCTGTCGGGGATGTTGTTTCATATATGGAAGAAAACGACTGTAAGGTTAATCTTACAACAATATACAGAAACCTTGATAAGCTTGTTGAGAAGAATAAGATTGCCAAGTATAAGACAGCTAACAGTGATACATACCAGTACAGGATTGAGCGTGCTGATGGCGGATGTCACAGCCATTTACATCTTCATTGCAGGATGTGTGGAAAAATATTTCATATGAATTGTGAGATTATGGCAAGATTCCAGCAAAGCCTTATGGATGAGTATGGATTTCAGCTTGAATGTGAGAGTTCCATGCTTTCAGGTTTGTGCAGTGAGTGCGCAAAGCTTGTTAATGTATAAGTAATTTGAGATTTTCAGAAACGGAGAATGATTCAGATGATAGGAAAATATAGAAAAAGGCTTGCCAATATCGTGCTTGTGCTGTGCCTTGTGGTTATGATGGCAGGGCTTACAACACTCACAGGATGCAGTGTGGACGGCGATTATGCGGGAGATGGAAGATACAAGATTGTGTGTACGACATTTCCACAGTATGACTGGGTAAAGCAGATAATTGGTGATGATGACAGATTTAATGTAAAGCTTCTGCTTGGCAATGGCGTTGACA
>URGC01000063.1 GCA_900547255.1 uncultured Eubacterium sp.
TGTCAATCAGGCAAAAATCGGTAATGTCAATATAGAGAATAAGTATTCCATAAAGGAAAGAGAACATTACAAGCAAAGCTTTGAAGCACCTAAGGCAAGACTTCTTATAGTTGATGACAATGAGACTAATCTTATGGTTGCTGAGAAACTTTTACGAGACACGAAGGTTAAAATAGACACAGTTATATCAGGATATGAGTGCTTAAAGAAGACACTTGATGTCCATTATGATGTTATATTTATGGATCATCTGATGCCGGAGATGGATGGAATAGAATGTCTTCATGCAATAAGAACCCAGGCAGGTGGATTGAATCTTACAACTCCTGTTGTTGTGCTTACTGCCAATGCTGGGGGCGATAATAAGCAGATGTATTGCAATGAAGGATTTGATGGATATCTTTTAAAGCCTGTCAGCGGATTACAGTTAGAGAAAGAGCTTCTAAGACATCTGCCGGATGAGCTTGTGACTTTGACAGATGAAGAGGGCAGTGTGGGAACTATTGAAGCTCCTATAATCGAGCATAAGCTTAAGATGGCGATAAGAATATCGACTGACAGTGTAAGTGATTTACCTTCACAGTTGACTGATAAGCACAAGATATCAGTCATGCCATACCATATCAGGACTAATGGCGGAGAATTCCTTGATGGAATAGAGGCAGAGACTGACGGACTTCTTGAGTATATAAAGGATGGCAGTAAATTCGCTGAATCTGAGGCTCCAGAAGTGGATGATTATGTTGAGTATTTTGCAGAGCAGTTGACGGCTGCTCAATATGTAATCCACATTTCCATGGCAAAAAATGCAAGTAAAGGTTATCAGAATGCATTAGAAGCCGCTAAGACATTTGATAATGTATATATAATTGACTCAGGACATCTGTCGAGTGGAATGGGACTTATCGTCTTACAGGCTGCCGCATATGCAGAATCAGGCATGGCTCCTGATGCGATTATGGAAAATCTTCAGATGCTTAAGGATAAGACGAGAACGAGCTTTATAGTTGATGATACGAGATATCTCATGCATTCAGGACGTATTTCAGCGCGTGTAAGTACGCTGTGTGAGGCACTTATGCTTCATCCGGTGGTTATACTTAAAAACAGCAGTATGAAGGTAGGAAGCATACTGGCGGGAACAAGGGAGAGTGTCCGTAAAAGATACATCAAATCTTCCCTTAACACAGTTCGTCAGATAGATACTAAGACTTTATTCATAACACATTCCGGATTATCGAAGGAAGAGTTGAAATGGATAGAGAAAGAGGTTTGTAAGAAAGTTACATTTGAAAATGTAATCTACCAGAAAGCTTCGCCGGCTATCTCTACTAACTGTGGAGTGGGATGCTTTGGATTATTGTTTATGTTAAAATAGATAGACTTATAAAAAATAGCCATGTGGATTTCGGTCTGCATGGCTTTTTATTTTATGTGGAAAAATAATAATATATGGCTGTAACCTTTTAAATAGTTAAATCGTCTAATATATGTAAAACAAAATTATTAATACAAAAGAAGGGGAGATATGGATAAAGAAACATTTGGGACAATGATTCTTGATAATAAAGACTCTTTATACCGTGTCGCAAAGTCAATCCTGAAAGATGATGAAGATTGTGCCGATGCGATAGGAGAGGCGGTTGCCAAAGGATTTGAAAAACTTCACCGTTTGAAGAAGGATGAGTATGCAAAGACATGGCTTATAAGAATACTTATAAACGAATGTTACAACATTCACAGGCGGTGGCAGAGATTTGAACCACAGAATGAGCTGTTAGATTCTTTTGAAGAGGGTTCATGCGTCAACGATAGTGAGACAGAATATCCAATGCTTCATGCGGCAATAGATCAGCTTGAAGATAAGCAGAGGTTGATAATAGACCTGTACTATATTGAAGAGTATAACACTAATGAGATAGCGAAGTTGATGGGTATGTCTGTTAATAATGTCAAGGTTAATTTGTCAAGAGCAAGAAAAAAGATAAAAAATTATCTGGAGGAATGTGTGGATGGATAAATCAGTTTATGAAAAAATGTTTAATAAAACACCAGATATTGTGAACGCAAGAATTGAGCAGGAAGTAAATAAGCATATTAGTGAGGAGAATATTGTAAAACCACATTTTTATGCAGGTATGAGAAAGACAGCTGCTGTAGCCTGTATATTTGTATGTGTGATTGGTACTACAGCATTTGCATCAGATAAAATATATAATACATATTTAAAGCGTGATGGATATGAGGTAACTATATATTGTAATGATGGGGCTGGAATAAAATCGGATAATGAAACAAGCCTGGAAACTCAAACATCAATGGAGCAGGTTAAGAATAATTTTAATGGTAGTAAATATATTGCGGTGGACACAGCTTATCTTCCAGAAGGGTGTGAATATATACCGCAGGATGGTAAATATGATGGATTGACAATGGATATCAGAAAAATATCAGGAAGACCGGAGATTGCCGCAGTTAAATATGTTATCAGTACGCAGGAATACCATTATGACGGAAAAACGGGATATATACTTACCAAAGATGGTGGTGAATATGATAAGGAATGTTATCTGATATTCGATAATTGTGATTATATACTGCATATATACGTAAGAAATGACATAAGCACGGATGAGACAGAAAAGATTCTTGCAGGCTGTTCATTCTATGGAACAGATGAAGATGATATTGAAACTAAGACCATTGCACGAAGTCTTGAATGGCTGGATAAACGCCTTGAATTAGAAATTAATGGAGACCCGGATTTTCCATCTGTTGTGGCGCCAGACAATGATGTGGATGTAAGCAGTGCAGGTGGTGTTGGAAGTACTGTAATGATTGATGGTTATAATTATATAACATCATACACTCTTAATTCTTACCAATTAGTGGATTCATTGAATAATTTAAAATATGATGAGAGTTATTTTGGCACCCAGTTTAAATCAAATGAAGAAAGCCTGCTTAATCCAGATAAAACTATAAAGACAATTCATTACAAAACAATCAGAAATGGTGATGGAAAAAGCAGTTTAAGAGAGGTGATGGCAGAAAGGGATGCTGATATGGCATTTCTGGTACTTGATTTAACTATAGATGTAAAGATTATTGATAAAACCAGACAACAGACAATATCTATAAGCACAAGTCCATATTTAGGGACAACGCATAAAAATCAGAAAGGCTGTTATGATATATGGGACAATCTGTTTGAAATAAATTATGCAATATATAATGATTTTACAGGAGATAAGTCATACATCAATATTGATTCAAATATTAAACGAGATTACAAGGTGATATATGTTGTTGAGAAGGAGAGGGCAGATGAGCTTTATGTCAGGTTTGGAAATAATGGTTCTATCAGTGTAAATGATGTGATTAACATAAAATAATTGAAAAAATTCCTTGATTAATCCAAATAAGCAAGCTGGATTGTATAAAATGTATAATCTAGCTTGCTTATTTTATAATTATATGGTAATATTTTATCACAATTCACTTTAACGAGTTAAAGCATTACGCTTTAACACATAAAAGCAAAAAATAAAACCTTGGGGGTTAGTATGAAACTGGTTATTCTGATTATTTACTTTGCGGTACTTATAGGCATTGGGCTGTACTGCCGCAAACACGCAACTGATGTTAATGGATTTGTGCTTGGTGGACGTTCGGTAGGTCCATGGCTTACTGCATTTGCGTATGGAACATCATATTTTTCGGCTGTAGTTTTTGTAGGGTATGCCGGACAATTTGGCTGGAAATATGGTATAGCTGCAACATGGGCTGGTATAGGTAATGCTTTAATAGGTTCGCTTCTTGCATGGGTTGTGCTTGGAAGAAGGACAAGAATCATGAGCCAGCACCTTGATTCGGCTACAATGCCACAGTTTTTTGGCAGAAGGTTTGGAAGTAATGCGTTAAAAATTGGTGCATCAGTGATTATATTCATATTCCTTATTCCATATACTGCTTCATTGTATAATGGACTGTCCAGACTTTTTGGAATGGCATTTGATATTGATTATAGTGTCTGTATTGTAATCATGGCAATTCTTACAGCTATCTATGTTATAGCTGGTGGATATATGGCAACAGCAATTAATGATTTTATTCAGGGTATTATTATGCTTTTTGGAATTGCAGCGGTTGTAGCAGCAGTAATCAATTCAAAGGGCGGTTTTATGGCAGCACTCAATGGACTTTCAAATATATCAGATCCCACAGTAAGTACTGCTCCAGGAATATTTGCTTCATTTTTCGGACCTGATCCGTTTAACCTTTTTTGCGTGGTACTCCTTACATCACTGGGAACATGGGGACTTCCTCAGATGGTGCAGAAGTTCTATGCAATCAATAATGAAGCATCTATTAAGAAAGGAACAATCATATCAACTATATTTGCATTAGTTGTTGCAGGCGGTTCATATTTTCTTGGAGGATTTGGAAGATTATTTTCTGACCAGATAGATGTGGCAGCAAACGGATATGATTCAATTATTCCAACAATGTTATCAGGACTCAGCCCAGTACTTATAGCATTAGTTGTAATACTTGTATTGTCTGCATCAATGTCAACATTATCATCTCTTGTAATTGCATCAAGTTCAACACTTACAATTGATTTTCTTAAAGATAACTTCATAAAAAATATGAGTGAAAAGAAGCAGGTATTATACATAAGAGCTCTTATTGTGGTATTCATTGCCATATCAGCGGTGCTTGCTCTTATACAATATAAGAGTTCTGTTACATTTATTGCACAGCTTATGGGAATATCATGGGGCGCACTGGCTGGTTCATTCCTTGCTCCATTCATGTACTCACTCTATTCAAAAAAGGTTTCTGAGGCATCTTGCTGGACTTGCTTTATATTCAGCTCAGTGCTTATGATTGCAAATATATTCTTCAGGGCGCATTTTCCAGTCTGGCTCCAGTCACCGATCAACTGTGGTGCATTTGCAATGATAGCAGGAATGGTAATTGTGCCAGTTGTAAGTTTATTTACTCCTAAGCCTGATAAGAAGCTGGTTGATGATTCATTTGCCTGCTACGAAAAAGAGACAGAGGTTCCACAAAAGACAGCACTTGGCGGCTGATAACAAAATATAATATAGAATCCTGCAGTTAAATGGATTTTCTGAATTCGTATATGGTATTCAGAAAATCCATTTTTTATATTTATAAATTGGCATGAAAATATTATAAGAAAATAAAGAATTTTAATTCATATTGAAAAAGTAGGAATACAATAGTATAATGTTATAAATAAGAAAAATACAAGTTTGTTACAATATAGGAATGGAGAATACATTGAAGGTTTTATATAAAGATATGATGCTTTACGCAGTTACAGATAACAGATGGCTTGACGGGAAAACTCTTGAAAGCCAGGTAGAAGAAGTATTAAAAAATGGTGCGACATTTTTGCAGTTAAGGGATAAGAACTGCTCGCATGATGAGCTGGTGGCGCAGGCAAAGGCAATCAAGCCGATAGCTGCGAAATATAATGTGCCATTTGTCATAGATGATGATGCTTATGCTGCACTTGAAGCAGATGTGGACGGAGTTCATATAGGACAGTCTGATATGGCATACAGTGAGGCGAGGAAGATATTAGGACCTGACAAGATAATCGGAATGACTGCAAAGACAGTTGAGCAGGCACGTCTTGCAGAAAGCCTTGGAGCAGATTATATAGGAACAGGTGCAGTGTTTGGCTCAACTACTAAGAGTGATGCTGTCTATATGCCTAAGGAACAGCTTCTTAAAGTAACAGACAGTGTTGATATTCCAGTTGTTGCCATAGGGGGAATTAACTATGACAATATGGATTATCTTAAAGATACAGGAGTTTGTGGGGTGGCTGTTGTATCTGCTATATTTGCTGAAAGCAATGTCGGTGCAGCTACGTTAAAGCTTAGAAAAAAGGCTGAGCGTCTGTTTGATTACACTAAAAAGGATATTATATTCGACCTTGATGGAACACTGCTTGATTCGATGCCTTACTGGGCAAGATTATCTGAGGAATATGCTAAGTCCAAAGGAGCAGAGCTTCCAGAAGATTTCTACGAAGTCACATATACTATGGATTTGAACGAATGTGGCAGATATTTCCAGGATGTCTTAAAGATTGATATTGATATAGAAGAGATGAAAAAAGAAGTGCTTGAGATTATGGGTAATCATTACAAATATGATATTCCTATGAAGGCTGGCATGAGAAGACTGGTGTTGCGCGAGCATGAGAATGGAAGCAGGATGTGTATATTTACTAATTCTGATGCGCAGTGTGCCAAAGATGCCATGACAAGGGCGGGAATTGCTGATTATTTCTCAATGATAACTACTTCTTATATGATTGGAATTAATAAAAAAGACCCGGCAGGCTACAGGAAAGTCTGTGAGCTTATGGGATATGAGCCGGAAAACACATATATCTATGAGGATGTGCTTCATGGCATAGAGACAGGAATTGCGGCAGGATGTAAGGTTATAGGCGTGTATGATAAGGATTCAGCCTCACACTGGGATGAGATAAAAAAACTTGCTTATGACACAGTTAATCCACTTGCAGACCAGAGGGTTTGATTTATCTGATGCAAGATTGAACAGCAAAATCTGTCTGATGACAGATTAGAGAATGTGATTTGCCTGATTGCAGGTCAGGCAGTTTGATTAATAGGAGAATTTATATGGCGAAGAAGAAAGTTGTAGTCGGCATGTCAGGCGGCGTTGACTCGTCAGTAGCAGCTTACCTTTTAAAGGAGCAGGGCTATGACGTGGTTGGTGTGACGATGCAGATATGGCAGGATGAGAGCAGCGACATAGTTGAAGACCACGGTGGATGCTGTGGCTTATCTGCTGTGGATGATGCCAGAAGAGTAGCGGCAATGCTTGATATACCATATTATGTGATGAATTTTAAGAATGAATTCAAGAGAGACGTAATCGATTACTTTGTGAAAGAATATAAAGAGGGACGTACACCTAATCCATGCATAGCATGTAACAGATATGTCAAGTGGGAGTCTCTTCTTACAAGAAGCTTAAGCATTGGAGCAGATTATATTGCAACTGGACATTATGCAAGAATTACGCAGCTTTCTAATGGAAGATATGCAATCCGTAATTCTATGACAGCTAAGAAAGACCAGACATATGCTTTGTATAATCTTACGCAGGAGCAGTTGTCAAGAACACTCATGCCTATAGGTGATTACACCAAGGATGAGGTAAGGGCTATAGCTGAGCGTATAGGTCTTACAGTTGCACATAAGCCAGACAGCATGGAGATTTGCTTCGTGCCAGATAATGATTATGCAGGATTTATCGAAAGAGAGACAGGATACGAGAGCGTTCCCGGAGATTTCGTTGATACCAGAGGCAATGTTATTGGAAAGCATAAAGGAGTTATCCATTACACAGTAGGACAGAGAAAGGGACTTGGAATAGCACTTGGCAAGCCGGCATTCGTTGTTGCGATAAAGCCTGAGACTAATCAGGTTGTTATCGGCGATAACAGCGATGTATTTTCTGATAAACTTTATGCTAACCACATTAATCTTATGGCAGCAGACGAGATAACAGAGCCAGTCCATCTTAAGGCTAAGATAAGATACAGCCATGAAGGGGCAATGTGCACTGTAAGAAAGATAGCAGATGACACAATAGAATGTACATTTGATGAACCGGTACGTGCCATAACACCGGGACAGGCAGTTGTCCTGTATGATGGCGATTACGTATATGGCGGTGGAACTATTATATAATGCCAGACACGCATAGATATGAGAAAGGAAGGAATATATGAAGATTTCGACAAAGGGAAGATATGCAGTACGTCTTATGCTTGACCTTGCACTCCATAATACGGGAGAGGCAGTCAGTATCAAGGATATATCAAAAAGACAGGAAGTTTCGGACAAATATCTTGAGCAGATAATATCTATACTTAACAAGGCTGGATATGTAAGAAGCATAAGAGGCGCACAGGGCGGCTATATGTTAAAGAAAGACCCAAAGGAATATACAGTTGGAATGATTTTAAGACTTACAGAAGGCTCACTTGCACCAGTTGACTGCGTTGAGGATGATGAGACAACATGTCCAAGGGAGCAGTCATGCGTAACATACGTTATATGGAAAAGATTAAATGATGCCATTAACGGAGTGGTTGATAACATAACACTTGCAGACCTTGTAGAGATGCAGATGCAGATGACAGATAACTACGTTATCTAAATCCAATGCCAGAGGAGACAGATATATGATTTATATGGATAATGCTGCGACAACGGCTGTATTACCAGAAGTGCTTGATAAGATGATTCCTTACTATAAGGATATATACAGCAATCCTTCAGCGATATATTCATTTGCACAGAAGAGCAGAAATGCTGTTGAGGACGCGAGAGCAGTGATTGCAGATACACTTAAAGTATCACCTGATGAGATATATTTTACAGGCGGTGGAAGCGAATCTGACAACTGGGCGTTAAAGCTTGTGGCAGACAAATATAAGGATAAGGGAAAGCATATTATCACGACAGCCATTGAGCATCACGCGATACTTCACACGGCAGAATATCTTGAAAAACAGGGCTTCGATGTGACATATATAAGACCCGATAACAGTGGTGTTATATCACCTGATAAGGTTCTGGATGCGATACGTCCAGATACAGTTCTTATAAGTGTAATGCTGGCTAATAATGAAGTGGGTACTATTGAGCCAATAGCCGAGATTGGAAAGCTTGCGCATGAGCGTGGAATTATTGTGCACACAGATGCAGTTCAGGCATATGGACATATTCCTATTGATGCGGCGGCTATGAATATAGATATGTTAAGTGCATCGGGACATAAGTTTAATGGCCCCAAGGGTGTAGGTTTCCTGTATGTAAGCAATAAGGTGAAATTTGGCTCATTCATACATGGCGGTGCACAGGAGAGAGGAAGAAGAGCCGGAACAATCAATGTGCCGGGAATTGTTGGCATGGCTGAGGCTGCGAAGATTCATGCACAGAGCATGGAAGATGACAATGCTTATATATCAAAGTTAAGAGATTACATGATTGATAAGATTAAGTCAGAGATACCATATGCTTATGTCAATGGTTCACTCACAGACAGGCTTCCTAATAATATCAATGTCTCATTTGAATTTATAGAGGGCGAGACACTTCTTATAATGCTTGATCAGGATGGAATATGTGCATCAAGCGGCTCAGCATGTACTTCAGGTTCTCTTAATCCGTCACATGTGCTAAAGGCGATGGGGGTTACAGATTCACTGTCACACAGCGCATTGAGACTTAGTATATCTAAATCTACGACATATGAGGATGCGGATTATGTTATCGGCAGATTAAAGGTATATGTAGACAGATTGAGACAGATGTCACCTGAATACCAGAGAAATATAAACGCTTAATAAATATTTTTTAACAAGGACACTATGCTTGAAGCTGCCCCGCTTCTGTGCTATAGTGTCTTTATTAAACAGCACTAAGGGAATAAGGTATGGAACAGTTAAGAGAAAAATTATTGCTCGTTGATGATTCTAATTTTCAGCGCACAGTTATCCGTGAGATGCTTCAGGAGTCATTTGAGCTGACAGAGGTTGCATCAGGCGAGGAGTGCCTTGAGATATTTAAGTCAGATTCAGCTCAGTATGAGATGGTTTTATTAGACCTTGTTATGCCGGGAATAGATGGATTTGAGGTGCTAAGGAGAAGACGTGATATGGATAATTTCAGGAAGATTCCTGTTATTGTTCTTACGACAAGTGACTCAGAATCGTCCCAGAAGGAAGCATTTGAGCTTGGTGCTGATGAGTATATTGTTAAGCCTGTAGATGATAGGGTTGCACTTTCAAGAATTAATAATATCCTGGGTGCAAGACGAAGAATCAAGGCGTTACTGCATAAGCAGGAACAATTAAAGATTATGTCAGAGATTGACGGAATGACTAAGCTTTTTAATAAGACAACGACAGAAAGGCTTGTCAATAAGACTCTTGAGGAAGCTTCAGATAAGCTTCATGCACTTATGGTTATTGATATAGATAACTTTAAGGCAGTTAACGATATATTTGGACATAAGGTCGGAGATCATACTATCTTTGTAGTTGCCGGTGTGTTATCTTCTACTTTCAGCAGTGTTGATTATATCGGAAGAATCGGTGGAGATGAGTTCGTTGTCATGATGCGTGATATCGGGTATAAGGATATTGCGTTAAAGAAAGCAGATAAGCTTGTTGAGAATATAAGAGTCAAGGAAAATCTTACAATTCCTGAGAATATAAGTTTAAGTATCGGTGTTGCATTTTCTGATGCAGATGACCATAGTTACACAGACCTCTTTAACAAAGCAGACAAGGCTCTGTATAATGCGAAGAAAGCCGGCAAGGGATGTTTCTTTGAATATGGAACGAGTGCGGTAACAGCACAGGAATCAGATGCAAATTCACATTCCCGTGTGATTGCGGCACTTACATCATCAAGGAATGTAACAAGCATACTGGAATTCGTATATGGAACGTCTGCATCATTACAGCATGTTTCATCAGTTGATGATATTGGCAGGATGTTTAGTGATGGCAAAGATATAGCGGCAGTATACATTGATGTGTCTGACAGTACAGATTCTGGGGTTAAGATATGGGATGAACTGAAAAATGTTAAATTGACAGGTAATCCTAAGATTATTGCAATCTGTAAAGAAGGCAGCATGGAGCAGATAAGATGTGCGGCTAATCTTGATATTGTATCAGATATAATGTTTGCACCTATTTCAGCAGATATCCTTACAAGACGTATATCATCACTTAATATACTGGGATAAATTTTTGTATATGGAGATATTAAAGTGGCAAGGAGGAGGGATCTTACAAAGGGGAATATTCGTTGATTCCTCAAGCGCAGAAGTTATAGGTAGGGCGTTAGTTGGGCCAGCAAACACATTTTTCTTTTTTCATCACTACTACGGTAGGAAAGCCCGGTTTGGGAAAAATGGGCGCAAAAAAAGCAGCAAATTTGCTGCTTTTTTGATTACGATGTTCTATTCATCAAGTCTATAAACGGAGTATAGTCATCGGGAGAGAGTTGCACACAGATATCCAGCATTCCCTGAAAACGTACATACCCGTTTTCGTACAGTCGGAGATGAACAACTAAGCCATTTTTCATCTCAAAATACACATGGTACATTTCTGTGTCATAGATGGAAGATGTTGTATGACCTTCCTTTTCGGGTACATCTGACCACAGTATAAACTCTGCGGTATTCAGTGCATTTAAGAAGGACTGGACGGTTTCTGCGTCGCCATTCAGAGAATGAACCTCGTCTTTGCTGTAATACCATGACTCACATGTTTCAAACTGCACCGCACTGTAGTTTTCGGACAGGTGCAACCTTTTTTCATACAATTCGGAGCCGTATTTGAGCGTAATGCCGGAATTACAGATGTAGGTAGAAACCTGTCCGTCATCGTACTTCATACACAGCATGAAATTAGGATCATACCCGTTTACAGAATAGAAATCACCTCTGACACTACCTGCAAGTTCTACATATCCATCTCTGGGCGTCCACTCATCAATTAAACCGGATGCTGTTCCAAGGTATTCGCCGACAATACTCTCTGCATTATCAAACCATTCATATTGTACATAGCAGTTTCCTTGATAGATGAAGAATCCTATCATGTCTGCCTCAACATCGTTAGACAAGTTTACATCCAGTTTTGGAATGGACACACCGTTCTCGGAAACAATGATTTTATCCTCGTTACCTTGATTGCTGACAAAGTTCCCCCGCCAAAGAGGAATCGTAGCTACCATTATCAGGCACAGACAAGCTGCAACAACTCCCCATTTGAGCCAACTGCGACTTTTGCGCTTACTCTGATATGCGATAGCCTCACTCACATATTCATCACGGACATTTCCTAATGCTTCGGAAAATTTCTTTGCTTTCATAGTGAAACCTCTCTTTCTGTTAGATAGTCTTTCATTTGTTTACGAATGCGGGTCAAACGAACAGCCGCATTGTTTTCTGTAATGCCAACACGTTCTGCAATCTGCTGGTATGTATCAGAAAACCAATAGCGGCGCATAAAGATTACTCGGTTTTCCTGCGACAGAGTTTCAAGAAAACTGTCAATGATACGGGTCAATTCGTCTGCTTCAATTTCCGCTTCAACTGTGGCTGCGGACGCTAAACATCCCTCTAATTCCTCTAAAGCAACATCATAGGTGCTGTTTCTTTTCATAGCCGTATTTGAATGGTGGCGCATGATGGAAAGATTGCGGACAATTTTACATAGGAATGTCAGCAAAGGGTTTGGTCGCTGCGGCGGTATGGCGTTCCATGTTCCTAAATAAGCGTCATTGACACATTCTTCTGCGTCCTGTCTATTGTGCAGTATGTTATATGATACTTTGTGACAGACTTTCCCATATTTCAAATCCAGCTCTTTGATTGCTTGCTCGGAACGCTCGAAAAATAGTTGTATAATTTTTTCATCTTCTATCAAAGCGGCTCCTCCTTTCTCCCCTTGCCTATGTACTATGGATTTAGAGTGAAAACTTACAACAAATCCGAAAGTTTTTCAAAAAGTTTTTGAGATAGCAGCAGCGGCGGTATGGCGTTTGCGCCAGACCGTCGCTGTTCAATGCTGTTGCATATATGATAGCATAAATCTGTGAATTTTTCTAACGTGTTCCCATAGCCCGGAATAGCATGATGCGGTCTGTTCTTGTCTTATTTGTTTCTGCTTCTATATGTAACATGAGCATTGCGTGTGGAGATAAGATGTATGAACTTAGATTATACGATGAAAAACGCCAATGCATTAAAATCGGTGATGCGATAGAATTTGTAAATACAAAGACTCAGGAACAGCTTGTGGTAAGAGTAAAAAGCATACATATATTTAAGAATTTTACAGAATTGTATCAATCGATGCCCTTGCTAAAATGTGGCTATACAGAGGAAGATGTTGCTACTGCCAATCCGGCAGATATGGAGAAATATTATTCGAAAGAACAACAGGCGCAATATGGTGTTGTGGCGTTTGAGATAGAAAGAATAACTGAACAGTAAATTGGAGGCGGTGATATTTTAGACACTGCCAAAAGAGAACTTCAGGAAGAGACGGGTGCCATTAAGTTTGAATTAAGGCCTCTATGTGTATATTCTGTTACTGGCAAGACAAATGTAAATGAGAATGGTGAAGAATCTTTTGGATTGCTATGCTTTGCTGAAATTATGAAGTTTTCAGGTAGATTAGAAAGTGAGATTGAAAAAGTTGAGCTTATGGAAAAATTACCGGATAACTGGACGTATCCGTTGATTCAGCCGAAGTTGATTGAGGAATATGAGAGGCGTAAATATTATGTTTTATGATGAAAACGGAAAACTTGACCCTGATTCAGGGACCAAGGTCAATCAGGCACTCAGGAATATCAAGGGAAGAAAGACAATCATAATGATAGCACACAGACCATCAACTATAGAGATGGCAGACCGGGTAATCCATCTGAATTGTTGTCCAGTATGATTATATTATCCAACATCCTGTCTGCTCTCAAGCCTCTGTCTTATCATATCTATGATTGTTGCATTGAATGTGTCAGATATATTTTTAATATAATTGCTTGTCATGTCATTCATGCCGGTCTTTATATCATTGATTAAGCTTCCTGTGATAGCATATGTGTAGAAGCTGCTTATATATTCAATATCATCCTCGCAAAGGCTGTAGCCTACTGCATATGTTATTACAAATTTACGCATATAACCGTTGATTATAGAACGTATGTAATCCTCAAATGAATCTTTTGCCTTAGAATTGTAGATGTGCTGTATTATCTGCTTGTGGCTTACGAAAGGTGCGATAGAGTGTATATAAGCATCATACAGTGAGTCATAATCAGATATGTGGCGAAGCTTGCTTTTTACTTTGGTTTTCAGCGCATCTTCCAGCAATTCATATATGTCTGAATAGTAATAGTAAAATGTATTTCTGTTTATATTGCAGTGTTCAACGATGTCTTTAACTGTTATCTTATCAATAGATTTTGATTCAAGAAATGTCCAGAAACAGTCTATTATTGCTTTCTTAGTGTAATTTATCATGTGATTCATCCTTTAATTATATGATACCAGGGTCAAAAGGTCAGAA
>URGC01000064.1 GCA_900547255.1 uncultured Eubacterium sp.
TAATGGAGTATTATATATATGCATTTTATTATAAGCCGGACTGGGATGTGTCTGCGACACAGATTCCTATAGGCGAGTATTACAGGACACATGGCGAGCTCTGTATCAGGCTTTCAAGATTCAAGGAGGGCGCAGAGAGCTTTAAGAAAGCTATATGCTGGAATCCGGTTGACCTTGATGCTATACTTGGACTTGCTGAGTGCTACAGGAATCTTAATATGCTTGAGAGATATTATATAGTTACAAAGCAGGCATACAGATACTGCTGTACAAGGGCAACTATGGCAAGATATTACCGCAACATGGGATATTACTATGTGGCTAAGTACAAGCCGGAAGTTGCGAGAGCATGTTATGTATACAGCAATATATACTATAAGACTGATAATGCAGACAGTGAGCTGAAGTTTATAGAGGAAGCATTAAAAGAAAAGACACCAGATCTTACAATTGCACAGATGCAGGAGATGTTTGCAGGAGAGGGAATTGAACCCGGTCCTGCATCTGATACTATAGGTGTTATATACCGTGTCGGTGAGCTTATGATGAATGATAATGAGTATTCACTGGCAAGAGACTGCTTTTCTATAGTATATGACATAACAAGAGAAAAGGAATTAGAACCTGTACTTGATGAGTTGCAGAGAGTACTTGGAACGGAGAATAATAATGGCTGATAAGTATGATTCAATTATATTTGACCTTGACGGAACACTGTGGAGTGCGACAGAACCTATTATGGAAGCATGGAATGAGGTTTTGTCAAAGCACCCGGAGATAAAGCGTGACGGACTTACACTTCCAGAGTTAAGACAGTGCATGGGACTTGTTATGTATGACATAGCGGCAAAACTGTTTCCAGATGAGGATGTTAATGTGCGCAATGCACTGATGGATGAGATGTGCGCGCATGAAAATGAATACCTTGCAATCCACGGCGGCAGTCTGTTCCCGGACTTAGAGGATACTCTTAAAAAGTTAAAAGAAAAGTATAAGTTATACATTGTAAGCAACTGTCAGGATGGATATATAGAGGCATTCCTTAAGGCACACAGGCTGGCAGACTATTTCCTTGATACAGAGTGCTGGGGAAGGACAAGAGTGTCAAAGGGCGAGAGCAATAAGATACTTATGGCAAGAAATGGCTTATCCAATCCGGTATATGTTGGCGATACAATTAAAGATGCACAGTCCGCAAAGGATGCCGGCATAGATTTCATATATGCTGCATATGGATATGGAGAAGTAGACAAAGAATCATATGTTTATGAAATTGATTGCTTTAAGGACTTGACACTTATACTTTAAGATGATAATATGTGCAAAGATTAATATTTAAAGTCGTTGAACAAAATAGTACCTTGGGCAGGTACATCACAGAGAGTCAGCGTTGGTGGAAGCTGATATGGAGAGCCTTTGGGAATGGGTTTGGGAGATGCAAGGATGAACGTAAGTTACAAGTAGTCTTTGACGTACACCTCACGTTACAGAGGAGAGATATAGTTGCATTATGCATTGTATCGAAAGAGTTGATTTAAGTTAAACGGTGGCATATCCAGTTTTCTGGATATGCCTTTTTTACTAATCAAGAACAAGGGTGGCACCACGATAATTCGTCCCTGACAGATGTATCTGTCGATGAATTACCGTGGTTTTTTATTTCCACTAATTCATCTGGGATATATGCGAAATATTAATTGTAAAGGATGGAACATGATGGAAAAAAAGACATTGAAAGTGTACAGAAAATCAGTGAGTATAGTTGATGAGTCAGCAGTCACAATATACCAGAATCTGGGCGCAGATAAAATCGGATTTCTGATGGAAAGTACTGACAAAGAGAATGACAGCTATACATTTATGGGTGTTGAGCCAGATGCGCTTATACAGTCAGACAAGGATTCTTTAGTCATAACATATAATGACGGAAGAAAGGAGGTTATGAAAGGTAATCCTCTTGACCTTCTTAAAGAATATTATTCACAGTTCAATGTGCTGCCAAGCGAGAGTGAGCTTGAGTTTAATGGCGGACTTGTTGGAAGCCTTGGATATGACTTTATAAGATATACAGAGAAGCTCCCGGACGATAATCCTGATGAGATTGGAATAGAGACAATCCAGCTTATGCTTGCAACTAAATTCATTGCTATAGACCATAATGCAGAGGTTATGACTGCTGTTGTGCTTGATGAGGATAACGAGGAAGGAAAGCAGAGGGCTCTTGAGACAGCAGTAAAACTTCTTGAGCGTGCCTCATCTGGTGAGCATAAGGAAGACAATAATAAAAAATATGTGCATGATGGTGTGATAATACATAAGTCTGACACGCTTGATGATTATACTAAGAAAGTTAATAAGATTAAGCAGTATATCGTAGACGGACATATATTCCAGACAGTACTTTCACAGCGCTGGACAATACAGACAAAGCGTACAGGATTTAATCTGTATGAGGAATTAAGACAGCTTAATCCTTCGCCATATCTTTATTATTACAATTTCGGCGGGTTTGAGGTTATAGGAAGCTCACCAGAGATGGTTGTAAAGCAGGTTGATGAGAGAGTGTATACATGCCCTATCGCTGGTACAAGACGAAGAGGAAAAGATGCCAAAGAGGATATGGAGCTTGAAAGAGAACTTATAGGTGATGAGAAGGAAAGAGCTGAACATGTCATGCTGGTTGACCTTGCAAGAAATGATATGGGACGCATCAGCCAGATTGGAACAGTTAAAGTTACAGATTTTATGAGAATACAGCGTTATTCACATGTAATGCATATCGTTTCAATGGTTGAGGGCAAAAAGCATGGCGTATATCATCCTTTCGACCTTGTATCATCATTCCTTCCTGCAGGAACATTAAGTGGAGCACCTAAAATCAGGGCAATGGAGATTATAGATGAGCTTGAGACAGTAAGACGTGGATTATACGGAGGTGCGACAGGCTATATGTCATTTGATGGCAATATGAACTTCTGTATAACTATAAGAACAATGATAAAGAAGGGCGATAAAGTATATCTTCAGGCTGGAGCAGGAATTGTTGCAGATTCAGTTCCAAAGCTTGAATATAAGGAATGCTGCAATAAAGTTATGGCTCTTGCCAAGACATTGGTAGAGGAGGAAAATCTATGATACTCTTGATTGATAATTATGATTCATTTACATATAATCTGTATCAGTTTATAGGAATATTCAATGACGATATCAAAGTTGTACGTAATGACTGTATAACGATACCAGAGATTGAGGCTATGAATCCAGAATCCATAGTTGTGTCACCGGGACCTAAGAGCCCTAAGGAAGCTGGAATATGTCTTGATGTTATAAAATATTTTGCAGGAAAGAAGCCTATACTTGGCATATGCCTTGGACATCAGTGCATAGGCGAGGCATTTGGCGGTGTGGTTGACCACGCAAAGAGCATATTCCACGGTAAACAGTCAGTGATTCATCACAGCGGTGATGGCGTATTCACAGGAGTCAGTGATGGAATCAAGGTTGCAAGATATCATTCACTTGCGATAATGCCTGACTCACTTCCAGACTGCTTAGAAGTTATTGCAAGCACAGATGATGGTGAGATAATGGCAGTTAAACATAAGGAATACAAGATTGCCGGTTTACAGTTCCATCCTGAATCTATATATACAGAGCATGGAAAGAGAATAATAGAGAACTTTTTAAAAGGTAACATATAGTGAGGAGCAGATATGATATTAGATGATATAGTTGCTGCAAAGAAAAAACGTCTGCCAGAGCATAAGGCAGTCATTAGTGAAGCACAGATGAAGCAGGAAGCACTTGCAAGTAAGAGAGTATCATATAGCTTTTATGATGCACTTGCAAAGGATGGACTGTCTATAATAGGAGAGTTTAAGAAAGCGTCACCAAGTCATGGAAAGATGGATTCCAAGGTTGACCTGACTGAGAGAATCGACCAATACAATGTGGCAGTTGATGCGATATCATGCCTTACAGAAGAGGATTACTTCAATGGCGGTACAGAGTATCTTAAATCAATAAGACAGATGTCACAGCTTCCGATAATCAGAAAGGACTTCATAATTGAAGAGTATCAGGTATACGAGGCAAAGGTTATAGGTGCAGATGCAATACTTCTCATAGCAGCCATTCTTGATGATGATACATTCAAGAGATTATATGACCTTGCATACAGCCTTGGGCTTGATGTTCTCTGTGAGGTTCATGATGAGGAAGAGATGAAGAGAATGATTGCTCTCGGAGTCAAAATTATCGGAATCAATAACAGGAATCTTAAGACATTTGAGGTTACACTTGATACAACTAAGAGATTATGCACGATGGCTCTAGCAGGAACAGTGCTTGTGTCAGAGAGCGGAGTATCGACAGATAAAGATATTGAAGTGTTAAAGGCAAGCGGTGCTGATGCACTTCTTATTGGAACAGCATTCATGGAATCAGAGAATCCTAAGGAACTTGCACTCCACTGGAAAGATATATATAACGATAAGAAGTGAGGCGGTTTATATGGCAGAGATTAAGATATGCGGTCTTAAGATGGATTCAGATATAGATGCCATCAACCAGTTTGAACCGGAATACGCAGGGATGGTTATATATTTTCCCAAGAGTTCAAGAAATGTCACAGAAGAGCTTGCACAGTCACTTATTGGGAAAATTAAAACAGGAATTAATAAAGTTGCTGTGACGGTAAGCCCAAGTCTGGAGCAGGCTTCTATGATAAAAAAGCTTGGATTTGATTATATACAGATTCACGGTGATGTTTCACAGGAAGTTATAGATAATACAACACTTCCAATAATAAGGGCAGTCAATATATCGGAAAAAGATTCGCCCAGTCAGTTTGAAAAAGAGCTGGAAAAAATAGTCAGATGGGATAATATATATGGTGTTCTGTTTGATGCGGGTACACCGGGAAGCGGTAAGACATTTGACTGGAAAAGCATAGAGCGTATCCAGGCGTATGTAAGAAAGTCAGGACTTAAACTGTTTCTTGCGGGCGGGCTTAATGAACACAATGTTTCCGAGGCTGTCAGCCAGGTTAATCCTGATGTCGTGGATGTAAGTTCAGGTGTTGAATATGATGACGGACCTGCTGGAAGCGGTAAAGATGCTGATAAGATAAAGAGTTTTATTAAAAATGCAAGAGCATTATCATAACAAAATACAAATACAATATAATTATAGAAAGGAATATAGATATGTCAGATAACAGATACTATGGAGAATTTGGTGGACAGTATGTTTCAGAGTCATTAATGAACACACTTGATTCATTGGAGAAAGCTTTTGATGAGGCTATGAAGGATGAGAAATTCATTGAGGAGTACAATTACTATTTAAGAGAGTATGTTGGACGAGAGACTCCTCTTTATTATGCGGAACGTCTCAGTGAGAAATATGGAGCTAAGATTTATCTTAAGAGAGAAGACCTTAACCATACAGGTGCGCATAAGATTAACAACGTTATAGGCCAGATTCTTCTTGCAAAGAGAATGGGCAAGACTAAGGTTATAGCAGAGACAGGAGCAGGCCAGCATGGTGTTGCAACTGCTACAGGTGCAGCTTTATTTAACATGGAATGTACAGTTTACATGGGAGCTGAGGATATCGAGAGACAGAAGCTTAACGTGTTCAGAATGGAGATGCTTGGCGCCAAGGTTGAGCCGGTTACAACAGGAAGTGCAACATTAAAGGATGCGACTAATCAGGCGATAAGAACATGGGCTGAGAGAGCAGAGGATACATTCTATATAATTGGTTCAGCAGTAGGACCACACCCATATCCTAAGATGGTAAAGGAATTCCAGAGAGTAATATCAAGAGAGGCCAGAAAGCAGATACTTGAAAAAGAGGGAAAGCTTCCAGATGCAGTTGTTGCATGTGTAGGAGGCGGTTCTAACTCAATCGGAATGTTTGCAGATTTCATAGATGATAAGGATGTTGACCTTATCGGTGTAGAAGCTGGTGGATTAGGTATCGAGACAGGCAAGCATGCCAGCGCAATGGCTATGGGACAGGTAGGTGTCCTTCATGGAATGAAATCGTATCTTTTACAGGATACAGACGGCAATATCCAGCTTGCACATTCAATATCAGCAGGACTTGATTATCCGGGTGTAGGACCAGAACATGCATATTTAAGAGATTCAGGCAGAGCCAGATATGTATCTGTCACAGATAAGGAGTGTATGGATGCACTTATGGAATTATGCAAGATAGAGGGAATTATCCCTGCTATCGAGAGTGCACACGCACTTGCACATGTAATCAAGATGGCTCAGGGTGAATATAAAGGAAAGACAATTGTTATGTGTCTGTCTGGACGTGGAGATAAAGATGTCAATACAGTTGCTAAATATCTTAATGGAGAGGAGACTAACAAGTAATGAACAGAGTAGAAGAAAAGATGGAACAGCTTAAAAAGGCTGGTAAGAAAGCATTTATTACATATACAACAGCAGGACTTCCAGATATGGATACAACAGAGCGTATCATGTTCGCACAGCAGGAAGCGGGAATTGATGTTATGGAGCTTGGTGTGCCTTTCTCAGACCCTATCGCTGATGGACCTGTTATACAGGAGGCATCTTACGAGGCTATACTTAATGGCTCAACTCTTGCAAAGACATTTGAACTTATGAAGAAGGTACGTGACAATGGACTTACAACACCGGTTGTATACATGATGTACTACAATACAGTTTTTCATTATGGACTTGAGGCATTTGTTGATAAATGTATTGAGTGTGGTGTTGATGGACTTATCATTCCAGACCTTCCAAAGGAAGAGCAGGGTGAGCTTAAGGCAGTTCTTGATGCCAGGGAGGGTTCACCAATCCTGATACAGCTTATATCACCTGTATCAAAGCAGAGAATTCCAGAGCTAGTAAAGGATGCAAGAGGCTTTGTATACTGCGTGTCACAGATGGGTGTTACTGGAGGACAGGCAGAATTCCATAAGAATATCAGAGAATATCTTTCAGCAGTCAAGGAAGCAAGCCCGGTTCCAGTTATGATGGGATTTGGTATAAGAACAGCAAAGGATGTTGAACCTCTTGAGGATATAATTGATGGTGCAATTGTAGGTTCTCATTTTATAAAGCTTCTCAGAAGCAGTAATTATGATACAGAGGCAGTTAAAGAGTACATAACAACATTTAAGACGGAGATGGCTTAGGATGATACCATTATTAGCAAAGAATGCTGTCAGGTTAAAATGTACATATCAGGATGCGGGAATGACTGGCAATTACGAGTGTGCGTATGCCCTTGGAATTATATCAGCCGATACTGGACAGGAGATGTGCAGCACTATTGAAGATTTTCCTGCATTTAAACAACAGGTTATGGAACGCGCCGGTGAATATTCGGGCAGTGATGACAAGATGAAGCGGTTATATGAGCTTGCAAGTGAGTATGAAGCGGGCGAGGTTAATGACGAACAGATATTAGAACTTTACCATATGGGATATGATGATAAAAAAATATAAAGATATGTGAAAAAGATATAATAATTTTCATGTTTTACATTACTCGTTGTTTATTTTGACAAAAACGAAAAATACAAGTTGACTTTCATAAAATCTTAGTATATATTTTATAGGAATTGATGGAGGGCTGATATGGTACAAGTTGTAGAAGTAGGAAATATCGAGAATACATATAGCAACCCAGTTGCTGAGTTAGTTCAGACTGCGTGTAAGTACGAGAGTCACATTACTGTTCAGGAAGGCGGTAAATTTATCAATGCCAAGAGCCTTATGGGTATGATGGCATTTGGTCTTAAGAACGGTATGGAAGTTGAGATAACAGCTGACGGAGCCGATGAGAGCGACGCAGTTGAAGCAGTTAAGCATTTTTTAGCTTGTAATTAGGGGTAAGGAGGCTATTATTTATGGAAAGCAATGAGATTTTTGGAAGCACAGCAAAAGCAGAAGCAGAGAAGGCTGAGAAGAAGCCGGCTGCCAGAAAGACTGTTAAGAAACAGACAGCTAAGACAACTGATGCTGCTAAGAAACCTGCAGTAAAGGCAGCAGCCAAGAAGACAACAACAAAGAGAGCAACTAAAGCTGAGACAAAGGCAGCAGAGACAGAAAAGACAGTAGCTGCTAAGAAGCCTGCAACAGCAGATAAGCCTAAGAGAACATACACAAAGAGAACAGAAGTTAAGAATTCTGTTTTCATTCAGTTCCAGGGACAGCAGGTTGATTATGATGTTATTGTGAAGAAGGTTGAGGAAGACTGCAAGAGACAGAAGGTTAAGGCCAAAGATCTCACTCTTTACATTAAGCCAGAGGATAATGCATGTTATTACGTTGCTAATAATGGCATTGCTGGCAAGGTCGACCTTTACTAATTAATTTAACTGCTATTTATTATAGTAAGGTATAAGACAGATTTATATAGAACAGAGCTTTGATGATTTATTGAGTCCATACAGGATGAAAGGAATATTTGAAGCTCTGTTTTGTTGTTTTTAATACTTTTATTAATCAGACATTTTATTAGTTTTGCCTATTAACTTTATCTGGAAAAAAGTATAGAATATGACACTGGGATAATTATTAATAAATATGTAGGAGGTTGTAAACTATGAATATTCCAATGTGGTTAGTTATTCCGTTTGCTGGTTTATTGCTGTGCATAGCGGTATTTCCATTAGTAAAACCAGAATGGTGGGAGAAGAACCAGCCGTGGGCAGTAGCTTTCTGGTCATTACTCTTTATCATCCCTTATGCGGTATTGTATGGTGTGCCTTCTGCGACAGAGACGGTACTTGAATGTATAATTAATGATTACCTGACATTTATTGTGTTGTTATTTGGTTTGTTCTGTGTAGCTGGTAATATAACACTCGAAGGTGACCTTGCCGGTTCTCCAAGAGTTAATACTATTATGCTTGCAATCGGAACACTGCTTTCAAGCTGTATCGGTACAACAGGAGCAAGTATGCTTCTTGTTCGTCCTATCATTAAGATGAATGCATGGAGAAAGAGAAAGAGCCAGATAATGATTTTCTTCATATTCATGATATCTAATATGGGCGGATGTCTTACTCCAATCGGTGACCCACCACTTCTTATGGGATTCACAAGAGGTGTACCTTTTACATGGAGTTTGAAGTTATTCCCTATATTATTATTTAACATGGTTGTACTCTGCATTATATTCTATTTCATTGACAGACTTAACTACAGAAAAGATATTGCTGAAGGATGCAGACCTGATCTTAGCAAGGCTGGTACAGAGGTTAAGTTTGAAGGCGGACATAATGTTATATTTATAGTTATGATTGTAGCTGCTGTTATCTTAAGCGGTGTGCTTCCAACATTATCAGTATTCAAGAATGCTGAGGGTGCAGTAAGAGGCATTAAGGTATTTGAGAATGTTACATTTACATTCCCAGCTATGATTGAGATAGCCATCATTCTTCTTGCAGCATGGCTTTCATTCAAGACAACTAAGAAAGAAATCAGAGTTAAGAACCACTTTACATGGGGAGCAATCAAAGAAGTTGCCATTCTTTTCATTGGTATCTTCATAACAATGCAGCCAGCGTTAAAGATTCTTACAGCTAAGGGAGCTTCACTTGGAATAACAGAGCCTTACCAGATGTTCTGGATAACAGGTGCACTTTCAAGTTTCCTTGATAACACACCAACATATCTTGTATTCCTCACAACAGCAGGAACACTTGGCGCTACAACAGGTATAGCAACAACAGTAGGTATTGTATCAGAGAAGATGCTTACAGCTATCTCATGTGGTGCTGTATTCATGGGAGCAGTTACATATATTGGTAATGCACCTAACTTTATGGTAAAATCAATCTCAGATGAGAACGGTGTCAGAATGCCAAGTTTCTTTGGTTATATGTTATGGTCAATTGGTATTCTTGTGCCAGTGTTTATACTTGATACATTGATATTCTTCATATAGGAGGTGGACTGACATGGGAAAAGATAATACAACTAATTCATCTAGCAGTGCAATCTCAGAGGAGAGCAAAGCTAATGCAAGGGAACTTGCACAGAAGATATATAACCTTGACGGAGAGGTATATAAAGCTGTTGGTTCAGCACTTGGACGTACATTTAACAATGGCGAGAAGAAGGATGTTGATGAATTATACAAGCTGATTCTTACTAATCCACAGGGATACAGGTTAAGAAGTGAGATAGCTCTTGTGGGTAACATGGCAAGAACAATCCGTGATAAAGAAGAAAAGAAGAAAATGATGAGAGAGTACAATAATCTGCTCAATCAGGTCAAGAATCTTCCTCATTCTTTCGGTAGTGTTGATATCAAGGATGAATTCCTTGCTAACCTTAATTCATCTAACTTCGGACATAAGATGTCAGAGGACGACCATCTTATAATATGTATAAGCAGAACAGAGGGAAGTGCCGGTACAGATATCGGATTTGCACTGGCTGACGAGCTTCGTATCAACTATTATGATGCAGAAGTTTTCAAAGATGTATTAAAGAAGATGGATGATGAGAAAGATGGAGAATGGCTCAGTAAGACTGCTTTAAAGAACAAGAGTGTAAGAGATTTCAGCCGTTATCATGGACTTAGCAAGCGTGATGCAGTGTTCTTTAATGAGAGTGAGATTCTTTGCAATCTTGCAAAGGAACAGGACTTTATCGTAATGGGACGTTGTGCTGATGCAGTCCTTAGAAACAATCACATTCCTCATATCAGTGTATTTATAACAGCACCATTTGAGAAACGTGTCAAGAGAATTATGGAGCTTGAAGGTATCTCTTATAGGCAGGCTGCAAAGAGACTCAGCAAGAGGGATGTACAGAGAGAGCATTTCTATAGATTCTATACTGGCAAGATATGGGGCAATGCTTCTAATTATGACCTCTGTATAAATAGTGCAAGCTATGGTATTCAGGAATCTGTAGACCTTATACTCCGAGTCCTTAACAAGGAACCTAAGAAAACCAGATAAAAAATATCTTTGAAATGCTTTCGCTTAAGTAGTATAATATATGTAGATGTAAAGATTTTATTTATACAGAAGCAATATAATATACTAAGAATAGGAGCAGATATCAATGTTCGGGATACAGAGTATGGTAATTTACGGTGTGGTAGGTGTGTGCGAAGTTAAGGACATATCGACTCCGCCAATCAAAGGAATTGATGGTGAGTATTATTTCTTACAGCCTGTGTATGATGACAAGGGCATTATATATTCACCAGTTCACAATAACAAAGCTATGATACGAGCCGTCATATCTAAGGATGAAGCGGATAAGCTGATTGATAAGGCACAGAATTGCAAGCAGGATGAGGAGCTTAACAGCAAGGTTATGCCGATGCAGTATGACGAGATGATGAAGTCTCAGGATGCTTACAAGCTGTTACATCTTATAAGACATTTTTATAATATTAAGAATGAGCGTGCGAAAGACCTGCGTAAGATGAAGTCAGCGGATGCAAGAATGCTTCAGGCTGCAAGAAAGCTTTTATATGGAGAGCTTGCTGTGGCGACAGATACTGATTACACAGCAATGTGTGAGAAGATGGACGGATTACTTGGACAGCCTTGATTATGAATATTAAAGTCATATATGGCATGTGGCAGTTCATATATATTATGTAGATAATATTAAAGGACTGCTGTATGCAAGATTTATCAAAAAGAATAGCGAGAAGCTTTATTATTGATTTAGTGCTGCTGGCAGTGTTACTGCTGGTGGCATTTTTTGTACAAAGCTGTGAGGCAGATACGGCATCTGGCAGAGAGACATCAGAGCCGGCGGGCTGTGATGCATATGAGAAATGCATTGCGATAACATTTGATGATGGGCCGCATGGCAGGGATACGGAAAGACTGCTTGATGAATTGAAAAAAAGAGACATAAAAGCATCATTTTTTCTGATAGGAGAGAATATCGAACAGTCTGACTTGAACCGCAGCCTTGTTGGGAGAATGTACAATGAAGGACATCTTATAGGCAATCACACATATTCGCATATTAATATCAGGACAATTGGAAAGAATGCGGCACTTAAAGAGATTAATGAAACTAACAGCATAATACAGGATATAACAGGGGCAGGGGTTACATACATAAGACCGCCATATGGGGCATATGAGGAGAATTTTTTTGACTGTATATCAATGACACCAGTGTTGTGGACGATTGACCCTGATGACTGGGATACCAAGGATGTATCATTGGTTGTGAAAAGAGTTGTCAGCAATGCCACGGACAGAGGAATAATACTGCTTCATGACTGTTATGATACTTCTGTTGCGGCTGCTGTAGAGATAATAGACCAGCTTATGGCGCAGGGGTATCATTTTGTGACAGTTGACCAGATAATTTTAGAGTAGGGACTTGATTTTTTTTTAGGGACATATTATCATATAAAAGATATTATAAATGCGTTGACCTGGAGGAGTATGCATTAACAGCACCACAAGAGAGAATCCCTGGATTTAATCCATGCTGAGAGGTGATTTTGGAGAGCGGATGCAGAAGGTAGCCAAGGTAGCAGTATGGCTGAGAAACATGTGTGTAAGCTGTATCGGAGTGGTTCACGTTATAGAATCAGTGAGTGATAAATAAAGGTGGTACCGCGTAATAACGCCCTTTGTGCTATATGGCACAGAGGGCGTAATCTATTTAAAGGAGAATATTCAATGAGCAAAGAGTTAGAGAAAAATTACAACCCTTCTGAGATTGAAGACAGATTATATCAGAAGTGGCTGGACAAGAAGTACTTTCATGCAGAGGTAGACAGAAGTAAAAAGCCTTTTACAATTGTTATGCCACCTCCAAACATTACAGGAAAGCTTCATATGGGTCATGCATTGGACAATACTATGCAGGATATTCTTATCAGATTCAAGAGAATGCAGGGCTATGAGGCACTCTGGGTTCCAGGAACAGACCATGCAAGTATCTCTACAGAGGTTAAGGTTACTAATGCCTTAAAGGATGAGGGAATTGACAAGCATGAACTCGGAAGAGAAGGATTCCTTAAGAGAACATGGGAGTGGAAGAAGGAGTACGGCGGAACAATTACAAGCCAGTTAAAGAAGATTGGTTCTTCATGTGACTGGGACAGAGAGCGTTTCACAATGGATGAGGGATGTTCTAAGGCTGTACAGACTGTATTTATCAATCTTTATAATAAGGGACTTATATATAAAGGAAGCAGAATTGTCAACTGGTGTCCAGTATGTAAGACATCTATCTCAGATGCAGAGGTTGAACATGAGAATCAGGCAGGACATTTCTGGCATATCAATTACCCAGTAGTAGGTGAAGAGGGAAGATTTGTACAGATAGCGACAACAAGACCAGAGACACTTCTCGGTGACTCAGCACTTGCTGTTAACCCTGATGATGACAGATATAAAGATCTCGTAGGCAAGGAGGTTTACCTTCCTCTTACAGACAGAAAGATTCCTGTTATTGCAGATTCATATGTTGATATGGAATTTGGTACAGGTGTTGTTAAGATTACACCAGCCCATGACCCTAACGACTTTGAGGTAGGTAAGAGACATAACCTTCCAGAGATTAACATATTAAATGATGATGCTACAATTAACAATCTTGGCGGCAAGTATGCCGGTATGGATCGTTATGAGGCAAGAAAGGCTATGGTAGCAGACCTTGATGCACAGGGACTTCTTGTTAAGGTTGAAGACCATGAGCACAATGTAGGTACACATGACCGTTGTAAGACAACTGTAGAGCCAATGATTAAGCAGCAGTGGTTTGTCAAGATGGATGAGCTTATCAAGCCAGCCGTAGAGGGCGTTAAGAATGGCGATATCGAGCTTATGCCAGCATCTATGGACAAGACATACTATAACTGGACAGATAATATCCGTGATTGGTGTATATCAAGACAGCTCTGGTGGGGACACAGAATCCCAGCATATTACTGTAAGGATTGTGGCGAGATGGTAGTATCAGCAGATGCTGTATGCACATGCCCTAAGTGTGGAAGTTCTAACATGGAGCAGGATCCAGATACACTTGATACATGGTTCTCATCTGCATTATGGCCATTCTCAAC
>URGC01000065.1 GCA_900547255.1 uncultured Eubacterium sp.
AATCGGTACAATTCGGTTAGTTCCCGCCTCCGTCTTCATTCCTCCGATAAATGTCCACTGCTCTATATCGACATTTTCAAGCTCAATAAGCCCCAGCTCCTGCGGACGCCATCCCGAATAGCACTGAATCAGAACAAGGTCAACACTGTACTTGTCATCAACATGCTCCCACAGAATATCGATTTCTTCATTAGTAAATGGAATGTGCTCCTTTTTAACAGTCTGGATTTCCTTGATTGTCTCGTCATTAAGCTTAAATGTTCTGGCATAATTGCGCTCGACCATCTCGTATTCATACGCATAATCAAGCATAAGGTTAAACAGCGATTTTATCTTATTTTTCATCGCCGCACTTGGTGTCTTCGGTTTACCACCTATCACAATCGTGCCATTTTCCAGACACGCCTTTATATGCCTCGCACGCAAATCCACGATACGCATATTGTATACAGACGAACAGTACGACCACGCCGTCTCAACCGCCCTTACGCTCGAATAATTTTTAAGCTTCAGATAATATTTCTCACTCCATTCCTCAAATACGTCTTTTACTGTTTTTCCCGGCTCCAAATCATACGGATTGCGGTTGTACTCAAGCAATGCGGCATACGCATCATTATATGTCGGGAAATACGCCTGTGGCTTTAACAATTTGCATACAGGACGTCCCGTGTCAGTTTTGCCCACCGAAACCATCGCTCTGTACGGATTTCGCAGATTTCTGTCTTTTATCATGCTTATCTGTCCAAATCCGTTCGGAAGCCTCATTCTGTCGCTCGTCCTTAATCCTTTTTTTCTCTTCTTTTTTCGTCTGCTTGTTACAGGGCACCCACAGTGTGGACAGAATTCTGCCATATCACTTACCTGTAACTCACATTCTCTGCATTTGATTAACATAAATAATCAACTCCTCTTTTAGTTTATTATTGCTATCGTATGATAACAGTAACTTTCCAAAAGAGGAGTTGTTAACTTAATCAATATATTAGTTTGCAAATGACTGCACATAAAATCTTGTATCTTCATGAGACAAGCCTTTCGGGTCCAGCTGCGTTACCTCGCCGCTCTCCGGGCAGTCTACTCTTACAAATACGCCAATTCCTATTGTTCTGAACCTTTCATTAACCATGTTCTCATTGTGGTCTGGTGACTCTATCCAGCCTGTTGTGACTTCCTGCGCATCTGCCTGTCCTGAAGCTATATTTTCTCCACAGAAATCATCATCCGGATACGCTGTACGCCATCTCTCATTCGTTGGTCTTGAATGGTCATGTCTGTATGAAAATGCTATCTCTTTTGCGCGTGTATGCGCAGTCTCTATCATGGTTCTTGTTGTCGATAAAGTCTTTAATCGCAGTGATGCTCTGTAATTGTTAAGAAGCTCTAATATCTCCTGCTCGCAGGCTGTATCCCAGTATCCATATACTGTCTGCGTTCCATTGTATGCCTTGACTTTGTGTGCATATCCATATGCAAGGTCTTCACTGCCACCACATCTTGCACATATAAATCTTCTTGTTCCCGGCGAATACTCTGTCGCCTCGGTTACTATGGTATTAGATGTGAAATCATGTCCTAACGCAGGGCTGTCGCTGTCTTCCTCCGAATATGAATAACCACATTCCCTGCATGTATACACAATCAAGCCGCTCTCTGTACATGTCGCGGCTTTCCTGCTCTCATCATACACATGCTCATGCTTTGTCGTCTGTTCCTCAACATTTCCCTGATTATCCTGTGCTGGCTGATTACCCGTCTCTATTCCTGCTGCTGGATGTAAATCCTGCTGTATCTCAGATTGTGTCTGTGTTTCCGGTTGTTTCTTCTCTTCTGTTGAAATATTTGCTTCTATATTATTAGTTTCATTAATCATAGCATCTGAGCCGTTATTTTCTCCTGATGCACCGCATCCAGCTAATGACATTGTCATCATTATCACTGCCATAGCGGTGGCTATTCTCTTCATATTATCCAAAGTACGCTCTTCTTTCTTTTTCCATCTCAAACATTAATCTGTGTATATTCCAGGCTCTGTTAGTCTCTGTCATAACAGCCTTGTAGTCAACTGTTATCTGCCGGCTTTTCATCTCAAATAAAATCTTGTCCATATGCTTGTCTGTCACTCCTGCAAATACTAACAAGCTTTTTCCTGCTGAATTCCCGGATGACACCGCTCCAGCAGATTGCACTCTGCCTCCCGCTATTGCAGGAATTCCCGAAACCGATGCCATAGCCGCGAATCCCACAGTTCCTGCCTTGCCGTCGCATATATCTCCAAGTGTATAATCGTACTTATCTGCCGACACCTCAACCACGCGCAGTCTCATATTATCCGCCAGGCGTTTAATCGCCGCAGTCTGCACATTTCCTACATTAAAAAGTAATAAACTCTCTCTAGCCATTATAGTGTCAAATCCTCCACGTTAATTCCCATAGATGATAACTTTGCAACTGTTGTCTTTATCTGATAATCAAGTTCTGTATTAACAGTATCTCCATTAGCTTTTTTTATTCGCTGTAAATCAGTATACTTGTCTATGAGCACCGCTATAAGTTCTTTTTCTGTCATATCTTCCATACCTTTCTACCGCCTTTCATTATATTTACTAATATAATAGCGGATTGTATTCATGTTGTAAATGTGATTTTAAATTGTATATCTATATTAAGTGTATATCCATTTGTATATTATGTCAAGTTTTTATATGTTTTATATATACTTATTTTACATTAAAAATACAGAGCCACACACCTTACGGATATGTAACTCTGTATTATGTATTACTTCTATATTAATATACTACATTTAGTCTTTGATTAGAAATCAACCTCTGTATCATAGTAGCAGCACTTAAGAAGTTTCTCCATCTCTTCCTGACTTGGCTGTCTTGGGTTAGAGCCTGTGCAGGCATCTAAGATAGCATTAGCTGCAATCTCTGGAAGTCTCTCAAGGAATACATTCTCTGGAACGAATCCCTGCTCTGCTGGGAAACTATCCGGACCATATTTGCCAATGCAGTGAGGAATGTTGAGCTTATCATTCATGCCTCTTAAGTATTCAATAAGAAGTTTAACCTTCTCATCATCATTAGCTCCGCCGAGTTTCATGAAATCAGCAATCTCGCCATATCTCTTCTTAGCTGTTGGGTCTTTAGCATTGAATGCAATAACCTTAGGAAGATACATTGCGTTAGCAGCACCGTGAATGATGTGTGCACCATAATCGGCAAATGCAGCACCTGTCTTATGTGCCATTGAATGTACGATACCAAGTAAAGCATTAGAGAATGCCATACCTGCAAGACACTGTGCATTATGCATGCTGTCTCTCTTAGCCATATCTCCGTTATAAGAATCAACAAGGTCTGCCTGAATCATCTTGATTGCATGTAATGCAAGTGGGTCTGTGAAATCACAGTTAGCTGTTGATACATATGCCTCAATAGCATGTGTCATAGCATCCATACCTGTATGTGCAACCAGCTTCTTAGGCATTGTCTCAGCAAGGTCTGGGTCTACGATTGCAACATCTGGTGTAATCTCGAAGTCTGCGATAGGATATTTGATACCCTTCTCATAATCTGTGATAATTGAAAATGCTGTAACCTCTGTAGCTGTACCTGATGTAGACGATATAGCACAGAAATGAGCTTTTCTACGAAGCTTTGGAAGACCAAATACCTTACACATATCCTCAAATGTTACATCTGGATATTCATATTTAATCCACATAGCCTTAGCTGCATCGATAGGTGAGCCACCGCCCATTGCAACGATCCAGTCAGGCTGGAATTCCTGCATCTTAGCTGCACCTTTCATAACTGTCTCTACTGATGGGTCTGATTCAATACCTTCAATAAGTTCAACTTCCATACCAGCTTCCTTCAGGTAATCAACCGCACGGTCAAGGAAACCAAATCTCTTCATTGAACCACCACCAACACAGACAATGGCTTTCTTTCCCTCAAATGTTTTAAGAGCCTCTAATGCTCCTTTTCCATGATAAAGATCTCTTGGTAATGTAAATCTTGCCATAATAGCACCTCCATAAAATCTGTTTGTTAATTAACTAACAATCTTATCTGTATTATAGTATCATTTATGAAAGAATTCAAGTGGATATTTCACTTATTTTTATAAAACGTTGCGCTAAATGTTATGCTTGCTTCTGGCTTTGGCGTAAAATATCCCTTTCCTTCCAGAAGAATCCAAATTCGGCACTTTTACACTTCGCTAAACCTGAGACTTGGCTTAAATCAACATTACATGCTGATTTAAGCCAAGCTTCACTAATTTTCTGGATTTTTCACACCTTATTTGCCATATTGAGCTAAAGCAAGATATTTTCCCCAGCTCATGCCTTGATTTTGGATTTTTCAGAAAGACTTCTGCTATTTAAGCCAAAATATATAGCTGTCGTATCAAGCAGCATCCTCTGGCAGCTTTCTCAAGAAGTTAGCTATAATCGGCAGCGCCGTCATGAATGCCAGCACATCTGCGACCGGCTGTGCAAGCTGGATTCCCGCAGGACCGCAGACTGCAACTAATATGTAGAGCATCGGAATGAAATACAATCCGCTCCTTGTCAATGCAAGCAAAGTCGCCCAGCCTTTCTGACCTGTGCTCTGTAAAGTCATATTTGAAAGAACAATCAAAGGATTTAAAAATAATGCAATACACTGGTACCTTAACGCCGGCGTTCCAAATGCGATAACCTCCACATCGTCTCTGAACACCGCAATGGCTTCATTGGAGAATATCAGACCCACAACCGCAAATGTTCCAAGAAGCACCTCTGCCGTAATAAGTGTAAATCTGAATGCTTTCTTAACTCTGCCAAACTTCCCTGCTCCGTAATTAAAGCCGCATACTGGCTGAAATCCCTGTCCGATTCCAAGACCGACAGCAAATATAAAGAAGCTTATTCTTGATACAATACTCATAGCCGCAACAGCAGCATCCCCATATATTCTTGCCTGCTGGTTCAAAACCATAGTTGCAACCGCCTGAAGTCCCTGTCTTACAAGGCTTGGAAACCCAGTTCCAACTATATCAAACATCACACTGAATTCTTTCGTAAATCTTCTGATTGACAATTTGCTCTGTGTTCTGCCTGAAAGGAACATATATAATAAAATCAAGAAACTGACAAACTGTGATAATGCAGTCGAAAGTCCTGCTCCCGCAATTCCCATATTAAATCCAAACATGAATATAGGGTCACCCACAATATTAAGAACCGCTCCTGACATAAGCCCCACCATTGCCAGCGATGCCTTGCCCTCAAATCTTAAAATATTATTAAGTGTAAATGTACTTGTCATAAATGGAGCCGCCACCAGTATAAACATACTGTAAGTCTTTGCATATGGCAGAATCGTGTCTGTACTTCCCATCAGATAAATCATCTGCGTATTGAAGATAATTCCAAAAATGCCTATCAATGCACCCATGAATAAAGATGAGAAGAAAGATGTTGATGCCACAATTGACGCCGACTCTTCATCTTTATTGCCAAGCCTTCTCGATATGATACTTCCCGCGCCCTGGCCAAACAAGAATCCAAATGCCTGCAATATCGACATAAATCCAAATATAATTCCTACCGCAGCACTCGCACTTGTTCCCAGCTTTCCTACAAACATAGTATCAACCATGTTATATATATTAGTGACAAGCATGCTTATTGTCGTTGGAATTCCCAGCGTGATAACAAGTCTTCCAACTGGCTCTTTCGTCATCTTGTCATACTGGGTCTCATATTTTACATGCTTTGTACGCTTCCTCTGTGACAACATATACTTTTATCTCCTTCCGCTTGCAATACATAAACCACTATATTATGTTATCTTCTGACTCCCATTTTCCCATTTATTTGGCTTTCCCAGCTCATTTCCACCAAAAAAATCCAAAAACCTATATTTTACACTTCGCTAAACCCCACCTTTGGCTTAAAAGCCAAAAAAGATGCGATATAATCCTATTTCTCACGAAATTTTGGATTTTTCCGCATCTTTTCTTCTATTAAGAAAATCTCAGATTTTCACAACATATTTTTCAGGCTTTGGGACTAGATTTTGGATTTTTTCATAAAAATCCACATGATAAATCCACATGATAAATCCACACAATTTCAACACCAGAATGACTCTCTACATTATCACACCGGAATGACTCTCTACACTATCACGCCGGCAGACTACATCACGCTCTTAACAGCCTCTACAACCGCCTCAGTTGTGAAGCCGAATTTCTTGAACAGCTCTGCTGCCGGACCAGAAGCGCCGAAGCCCTTCATAGATACAACAGTTCCGTCAAGTCCTACATATCTGTACCAGCCAAAATCAGAAAGTGCCTCAACAGCAACTCTCTTTCTGACAGCCTTTGGAAGAACTGACTCTTTGTATTCTGCACTCTGCTCCTCGAACAAATCCATACTTGGCATGCTGACAACTCTTACGTCAACGCCTTCCTTTGCAAGCTCTGCCTTCGCATCAACTGCAAGAGAAACCTCTGAACCACTTGCAATAATAATTGCATCTGGAACAGCCTTTGTAGAATCATCGATTATATAACCACCCTTTAAAGCATCCTTAGATGAACCTGGCATCTGTGGAAGATTCTGTCTTGTAAGAACAAGAGCTGTTGGAGTCTCCTTAGATGTTACAGCGTACATCCATGCTGCACTTGTCTCTACCTTATCACATGGTCTGAATACTGTGAAGTTAGGTAATGATCTGAATGCTGCAAGCTGCTCGATTGGCTCATGAGTTGGACCATCTTCTCCAACACCAATTGAATCATGTGTAAATACATATGTTACAGGTAACTTCATAAGTGATGAAAGTCTTGCCATTGGCTTAGTGTAATCACTGAATACAAAGAATGTTGCAGCGAATGGCTTAAGTCCGCCATGAAGTGCAAGTCCGTTAGTAATCGCTGTCATAGCCTGCTCTCTTACACCAAAATGAAGATTGCTTCCTGCATAATTATCCTTAGAAAAATCACCAGCATCCTTCATATTAGTCTTGTTAGAAGGTGCAAGGTCAGCAGAACCACCTATCATATTAGGCATATGCTGCTTGATAAGGTTAAGCACTGTACCAGATGTGCTTCTTGTAGCCTCTGGCTTATCACTCTTAGCCCAGTACTCCTCTGAATTAAATAAAGCTGAGAGGTCATAACCATTGTAATAGTTATCCCACATTTCCTTCATCTCTGGATACTTACTGCAATACTCATCAAATAACTTGTTCCACTCGTCCTCAGCCTTAGCTCTGTCTGCAGCAATTGCCTTGTAATTAGCATATACCTCTTCCGGTACTTCAAATGCTTCTTTGCAAGGCCAGCCAAGATTTTCCTTGAGTGCAGCCACATTTTCTTCACCAAGAGGCTCACCATGTGCACTTGCCTTACCCTGCTTAGCTGGGCAGCCATATCCGATAAGAGTATCAATCTTGATAAGGGATGGTCTGTTCTTGTCAGCCTTAGCTTCCTCGATTGCGGCTCCGATAGCTGCGAGGTCATTACCATCCTTAACCTCTATAGTCTGGAAGCCAAATGCCTCGAATCTCTTCATGACATCCTCTGTAAATGCTATATCTGTGCTTCCTTCAATTGAAATGTTGTTAGAATCATATAATACAATAAGCTTAGATAATCCAAGTGTTCCTGCAAGTGAAAATGCCTCAGATGAAATACCTTCCATCATACAGCCGTCTCCACCTAACACATATGTGTAATGGTCAACTACATTGTAGCCATCCTTGTTAAATACAGCCGCAAGATGAGCTTCTGCCATAGCCATACCAACTGCCATAGCCATACCCTGTCCAAGAGGACCAGTTGTAGCCTCAACACCAACTGTATGGCCATATTCTGGATGTCCCGGTGTCTTAGAACCAAGCTGTCTGAAATTCTTGATATCGTCTATGCTTAAATCACCATATCCGAATAAATGTAATAATGAATATAAAAGCATTGAACCATGTCCACCTGACAGAACAAATCTGTCTCTGTTCTTCCACTCCGGGTCTGCTGGATTGTGATTCATATGTCTGCTCCATAACTCGTATGCCGCTGGTGCCGCACCAAGTGGAAGTCCTGGATGACCAGACTTTGCCTTCTGAATTGCATCTGCTGATAATACTCTTATGGCATTAACAGACATTTCATCAATATTACTCATATTCTATTTCCTCCATTTCGCCTGATGGCTATTATTTAGTACACTTGTGATACATCTAAACTTCAATCATTACAGGCATAATTTCTATTATATCTGCAACTGTAATTCACACTACTCTCTGAAATCTGACTCAGTAAGATAAATCAGGTCTCCATTTTCAGTATGCTTCTTTTTAATTCCTTTAAACAGCTTTCTTGATGCTCTCTTTTCTGAATGTTCGATTGCCTGGTTGATAATCTCCTTAACATCATCAAGCTTGATATTATCTGTTACTGCGTGAAGCTTGTCAATTCTTAAATATAACTCAAGAAGCGCATCATCATCAACCTCGTATGAACGTCTTCTTGCAAACTTTCTTGCCATCTCAACAAGCTCATTGACAGTGTACTGCTTAAGAATAATTCTGTGATTGAACATCTTTGCAAGGTCAGGGTTAAAGTTAAGCAATACATTAATCTCTGTATCGGCATCTTCCAGAATAACTATCATTCTGCCTGTATCCTGCTCCATACATTCCATAAGCTCCTGAACTCTCTTAGGCTGGATTACACCAGCTCCCTCAACTACAAGTACAGTTCCATGAAGTCTGCTCATGGATTTGGCAATTCCCCTGTAATTAATACTCTCGCCTGTAGTTCTCGCAATCTTCTTTGGATTGTCTGGATATATTGAATTAATTGCTCTGACAATCGCCTTTGCAAGGTCGTACTTATCAGAACTTGAATTACCTGATATAAGGATATTACCTGTTCTTGAAGTTGTATCAGCCATCTCAGATGGAAGGGCACTGAAATACTCAGCAAGCTGTGTCTCTAGGCCCGGCATCTCCCGATATTTCTTGAAATATCGTGCAAGGTTAGAATCTAACTTAAGCTCCTTTACTTCCTTAACTGGCTTAGCCGCTTCTATCTTCTCTGCTGCTGCCTTAGGAGAAACCTTTCTTGTAGCAGGCTTGGCTGCTGCCATCTCCTTCTCAACATACTGTGCAATAACCTGCTCTGGTACCACGTCAAGCTTGGCTGTATCAAGAGAAACTCTCTCAACAGAAGCTGTAAGCTCTCTCTGTACTGCCTCAGTCACTTCATCACCAGAAGCTGAAGCTTTTTCTGCCTGAGTCATATTATTAATCTCGCCAGCCACTGCCGCCGCCTCTTTAAGATTCTCAACAGCTTCCTCAAGCTTCTGTGTTGCCTTGCCAGTTCTTATTGCTAAATCAGTCTTTGCCTCCATAAGCATTCCCGCCGCAATACTTCCTGTATTAGATAAATTCATCTGCTTATTGAGCTTTTTCTCTTCAAGAAGCTTCTCATATGCAGCACTGTTTTCCTCTTTCTGGTCGAGAAGTCTGTCCAGCTCACTCTTAGAATATTCCTTAGTGTTCTGGCTTCCGTATTTCTCCTCACGGACAGTCTCCATCCAGTCAGCTATACTCATCTGGCCTTCAATCTGCTCATCCTCGGTGTTAACCTCTTCATCCTGACTATTAACAGGTGCAGGAACTGGATTAGGTCTGAACATCTCAACATCCTGGCCTAGGTCGTCATCATCAAGCACCTCGCTAAGATTCCTGGCAATCTCTGCCTGAAGATTCTGTGTGTCATATATATTGTTGCCAGGGACTGCTACTTCCTCTATCTGCATAGCATCTTCCCTTGCACGTATCTGTCTTTCTGCCTCTGCTCTCTCCTGTTCGAGCTTCTCCTGCTCGCTTTCCTTAGTTATCTTGTCATAACTTGACTCAATCTTCTTCTTGGCATTAGCGATAAGATCCTTAAGAGACTCTGGCATCTCACCTATCTTGGCAGGTTCTTCCTCAGATGGTATGCCTGAATTGCCAGCTCCATCTGCCACAGTATCGTCTGCTACAGCTTCTGCTGCCACAGTATCGTCTGCTCCCTGTGAACCTTCTGCAGCCACGTCGTTCTCTGCTGCCACTGCTGTTTCACTGTCCGCATCAGTATAATCAGCTCCTGCATTTCCATCTGCCTGTCCATTTTCTGTATTAACAGCGGCTTCCTTAACAGCATCACCTGTCTGTCCTGCCTCTGCTTTCTTTGCTTCCTCAGCCTCCTGAACCTTGGCAAGAATGAATCTTTTAAGCTTTCTGTTAACACCATTCTCATCAAGCTCAGTCTCAAATTCTGTATAATCAACGTCATCATCCATGGCAGCCTGATTTTTGGCTTCCTTTAACATGCTTCCAACATCAACTGTGTCTCTTGATGCAGAAGTTCCGTCTATCATCTCGTTGATTTCAGCTTCCTGATTCTCAGTAAATCTTGTAGTATCCATCTGCTGCTGGAAAAGGATTTCCCTTGTTATCTCCATGTCAGCCCTGCGCGCTTTAGCTTCATCAAGCTTCTGCTGCTGAACCTCTGTAAGAGGTGCTCCGTGGAACTGCTTCATTTTAAGAGCTTTAACAACGTAAGTTCCATCCTGGAAAAGAAGTGCTATCTCGTCACAAGCCTTAACACATTCTTTCTTTCTTCCAGTCTTAGAGTAGAGCTTTGCCAGCTCATACATGTATTTCTCATCTATTTCTTCTTTTTTATAGTCCTCAAGTATCTCAACCAGCTCATTACTTGGCGCGCCCTCAGCTTTTCTCAATTCATAGTAGAGAATGTATCTGTTGACATCCCTTGATGCCATCTTCTCATACTCAAGAAAAAGCTCGTCCGCTTCCTCGAACTGCTTTAATTTCATCATAAGAGTTGTAAGTTCATACACAAGCTTCTTACCACCAAGATTACGGTTGTAAGCCAGTATCGCCATATCCCTTGCCTCTTCAAGTTCCCCAGCGTTCTCATGTGCAGTTATCGCCGCAGAAAGCGCAGACCAGTCCTTTACCTTCTGCCAGTTAAGTGTCATTGCAAGATCAGAAGCCTGCTTGTACTTCTTTCTTTCAACCAGGTTCTTAATCTCTTCTATGCTAAGTTTCATTTCGTATTTATCCAAAATACGACACCACCTTTTCATAATTTATATATATACAGGCTCTGCCAATCCAATTAATCCGCAGATTACCACAACAATTCGTATGCATATTTCCCGTCAAATAAAAATGTGCCTAAACATACATAATGAGTGTAACATACCATTTTTCCGTTGTAAACCCCGCTTTTATTCAAAGAACAAGCTGGTCTGCTCATAATCCATTCGCGTATACTCCATCTGTGCCGTATCCGTCTTGCTGTAGTAATCCACAACAACCGTTGTCTGCCTTCCATCTGTAAGCTTCTGTCCAAGGATATAATTGACATCAAATCTTCCAGTAATTGCCGGTGTTGCACCACGGGCTGGAACAATAAGCTGGACATGGTTAGTTTTAAGCAGTGCAAATATAGGCTCCCAGATGTATATATCCTTCGCCGCACCAAATGGATTATCAATAAATATTGTCTTTCCAATAATGCCTGTGTTGCCAGCAGATGCATTGATACTTGATATGTAATTGATAATTGCGATAAGAAACTGTATGTAGATACCCTGTGACTGTCCTGTTGAGCCAACAGCTTCCTCATATCTGAGATACCTGCTCTGATCCTTGATTCGCTCTCTCTTATACAGATTAACCCTTATTGAATTCATATCAGTTACGATTACAGAGAATAACCGCTTCCATGTAAGTCTGTTCCTGATATAACGAAGTCTCTCCTCCTGAGCCATGAAACTCTCCGCCATATCAATAGTCTCATCTATATAAGAAGACATTCTATCCTTGAAACTGTCCTCTGGAACGTATGGTATAGACAAACCAACTATTGAGATAGTCTCATCATCCATTCTTATCGTTGATAACTTAGGAAGTCTGTCAAGGTCAGTCTTGATATTGCAGCATGTCTGTATACATCTGTTCTCAAAATTATCCTTGATGCGCTCCATATCCTCGATTCCCTTGGATACTCTGTCCTTTTCGAGCTGGATAAGTCCTGTTGTCTCATTAAGCCTGTCAGCAAGACTCACTGTTTCTTCGCTGTCAGATGGCATAGCAAGTGAATTTCTAATCTCATCTGCAAGACGTCCTGCTCCATAGCCATCAAGAAGATTAGCAAGCATTCCCTTACGCTTCTCAAATTCATCCTTTTTCTTGCCGATAAGCTTCATCTGCTTGTCATATTCCTTTGAAACCGATTCATAGCTGGCTATATCGACATTTGTACCTATAACTTCTGTCTCGTCATCTGAAGCATCCTGCTCCATAAGCCTTGCAATCTCATTTTCATCTGGAATTGTAAGTCCCGCATTGCCTATAATTCTTTCGAGGTCTTTATTCCATACATATATATCCTTCTGCTCTTTATCAATTCTGCCAAGCTCACTCTTAACTGCCTTAATCTCAGTCTCAACAGCCTCTGCCTGTGCCTTGTGCTGTCTTATATAGCTTTCAGGATTATCACATGTTACCTTTTCATACTCGCCGTATTCCTCGCGTATCTTGCCTATTCCATGCTCGATACTTCCCTCAAGTCTGTTCATCATGGCATTAAGTGAGTCAAGCTCACTTCTCTTGGAAGCTGTTGATTCAAGGTCTTTATTGATAGAATCCTTTATCTCATACATGGCTGCCTCACCAATGTTTTCAAGGACACCACTTTCAACCTTAGACTTAATCTCATTAAAATCACTTCCACGATATTCAATCGCCTTGACACATTTGTCCATTGAATTGCGGTAATGTCTCAGAAGTGCCTCTTTATCGCTTATATCTGAATTTTCTTTATCAATAAGCTCTTTGAGTCCAAGGAACTTACCTTCCATATCAAGAATCTCTTCTGCACCAAACTCATCTGCACTGCTCTTAGAACCTTCAACATAATACTGTCTGTACAGCTCATTCCAGCCTGAATCCAGCTTTTCGAGTTCACGTTCAAGTCCATCACATTTCAAAACAGCCTCAGAATACTCGCTTCTAACCCTCTCCTGTGTATCAAGAGTACCATCAAGAACAGCATCCGCATCATCAAGCTGTTTTCTCATATCTGCCAGAAGCTCTGCCTTATCATTGACAGAACCAGACAGCTCCATCACACGCTTTAACGCAGATGCCACATCCTCATGTCTTAACTTCATCTGCTGTAATTCTTCAAGTCTGCTCTCGGCAGCCGATTTCTCTCTTTCTATATCTCCTGCCTCAAGATTAAGCCTGTTAATCTCACTCTCATTCTCGGCTTTTCTTCGTGTGAGCTCATCCTTGTCAATGACAAGTGCAGATGATTCCAGCATTTTCAGACGTTCCACATATGAATAATCATCCCACACAATAGCCCTTCTGTCATTCAACTTATCAAGCTGTGTATTAAGCTCGCCAAGCTCTTCCTCTGCAGTCTCTATCTCCACCATCAAAGATGCATCGTCCCGCAGGAAATGCATATCTTTCATTGCAAATGCGATAAGCTCCGTGTTAACCTCTAACTTAGTGTCATAGAGGACATTTTCACTGATAACAGGTACAACATACGCTCCGCGCTGGAAATTCATAAGCGTAACATCTTCTTTGATTCTGTCAAAATCGTTCTTTATTATAAATCCGTACTCAACGAAAGGAACGCGCTTGAACACATCTCTCTTCTGTCCTGGATTAAGATTTCTGAACCACTCATGTCCCTCGACAACATCATCGCCATATGTATCTGTGAGATACTGCGCAAGTCTGTCACGTTCCTCGCTGTGACATTCATAAGTTCCCTTACGCGCATTTTCAATAAATGTATCAAGCTTGTCTGCTTCTTTCTGTGTCTCTATAATCTGTCTGCCCATTTTATCGTATATTCCATACAACACACCACTA
>URGC01000066.1 GCA_900547255.1 uncultured Eubacterium sp.
GGTGCGGTGATTGCAGCCAATGCTACAGTTTCAAAGGACGTTGCTCCATATACAGTGGTTGGGGGAGTTCCTGCTAAATTGATAAAAAAACGTTTTTCAGATGATATTATTGATAAATTACTGGACATAAAGTGGTGGGATTGGGATTATGAAAAGATATATGATGCGATTCCATTACTTCAGAGTGGGAGAATTGATGCTTTATTGAAAATTAAATAAAAGATGGTTAAGTTTGTCCGAAAAAGTTCCGATATCTATATTGTAATTCAAGGATGAATTGTTTTATTTAGCTGAATATGACAGAAAGGTATGGATACGGATGGAAGATATGCTTACACAGCAGTTAGAAGCACTTCAGGTTGTTGCTCCTTACTGTGCCAAGATAGAAAATGCAATTAACAATGTTGTTGGAGAGCTTAATGGAAAAAGGCTTGAAGATACAGATGAATATATTAAGAGCATACAGAATGGACTTAACTGGATAATTGAAGTATATAATGGAACAAGAGATCTTGTTAATAAAGATTCTGTTGTTGTTGATAAAGATACAGTAAATGCTGCTATATTAAAGATGAATTCAGCAGGCACAGCGAAAAATGATGTTATGCTTGCAGAGGCATTTACAGAGGTTGGGGGCTTCGTTAAATCATTTAGGGAAGCCGCAGAAAAGCTGACAAGTAACTAGTTCTCATTTGGCTGTGATGACTGGTTATTTTATCATCCATTTTAAATTCCTGCCTGGGAAGGAGCCTGGGCAGGAATTTTTAATATGAGGAGGAAATTTCATGGAAGGAAGCATTGTTGATATTCTTGTTCCGATGTCTGGAAAGGGCGGCGTTGAAAGTGTAATTAATTCTGTGGCTGCTAAGATTAAAGAGTGCGGAATCCGTGTGCGGGTTGTCCAGATGGTTTACGATGGACCGGAATGGACATGTAGTGCAATAGAGTTTTATCCTCTTCTTGTTGGGAAAAAAGTGAAATGTGTAGAAGATTTTGTAGGAATGTATATAGCGTTTCTGGCAGCTCATGAAAAACCTGAGGCGATAATAGCAACACCATGGCCATTTATGACATATGTAGCACGGGCTGCGGTTAAAGCGGTTGATATATCCCCTGGGATTATAGCCTGGCTGCATGCTCCTATAGAGACTTACAAGCAGTTTGGAACTGGTGGGGTTGAATGTCTTACTTTCGCAGATTGCTGCCTTGTTCTTACTAATAAGGCAAAAAAACAGATACTCAATGTTATACCGGATATGAATGTTGAGATTATTGGGAATCCAGTTGATATGAATGGCATTCATGTGATTGATTCATGGAAAAAATCATCCAGAAACCTTATATTTGTAGGAAGGCTTTCCGAGGAAAAAAGAGTTGATGTGATATTAAGAGCTATAGCAAAAACTACGAATAAATGGCAGTTAAGAGTTGCAGGTGATGGAGAAGAACGTGCAGGATTAGAACAGTTATCGAGACAACTGGGGCTGGAAGAGCAGGTAACATGGTGTGGCTGGAAGGACAACCCATGGTGTGATTATAATGACATTACAGCGTTGGTAGTTGCATCAGATTATGAGGGATTTTGTATGGCGGCGGTAGAGGCACTTGCCAGAGGAATTCCGGTTATATCTACACCTGTTGATGGTATAACAGAATATGTTCAGCCAGGATATAACGGCTATTTTTTTTCTAAGGGCAGCAGTGATGAGCTTGCACAGATACTTGATATTATAGACAGTGGAGAGCTGCCTGATATAATACCTTGTAATTGTGTGCATAGTGTCGAAAAATATGAGTATCAAAAAGTCGTAAAACAATTTGTGATGGTAATACAGAAGCTTCTGGATAAGCCTGAAATGTAATGATAATAAACCAGCAGGAGGTCATCAGTGGAAATTTCAGAAGAATATATTGAACAGCAGTTATTAAAAGATTCTTATTGGCTTGAGGCACATGGCAGCGAACTGGATATGCTTCGAAATGCTATAAATATGTTTTTACGTGCCGATAACAAAAAGTCATTGTTTGAATTGTGTTCCTTTTTTGAGGATGGAACGCTTATAGAGTCTTTTAAAGCTGTGCCAGATATGGCATATTGTATTATTGGCATAACAATCATGATGAAAGAATTTAATATGGGATATGAAGATGAGCTGTTTTTTAAAGGGGTATATTCTATAGATGGAGCAATTGAGAAGATAAACAGATACAAGTTTATATTATTAAATATAGAATTTAATCTGGACAGAGAAAGTAGTATGAAATTGCTGGTAAATGAGCTTATCAGTAAAAAAATCTCGCCGGCAGCTTTATTATATCTCATAAAATGTTCATCGGTTGACACCCAGTATATTCTGGATGAGGTAATGGCATTTATCAATGATGAGGGATATACAGGCCTGAATAACGATATTTTGGAAGCATATAATGTGATATTTGAATGATGCAATTGGAGAATAAGGATGAATGAAAAACAATTCTGCTTTATACTGTGTTCTAACAATAAACAATATGAAACGGAGTGCCTGCGGTATGTAGATGCTCTGGATGTGCCTGATGGGTATTCTATTGATTACAGAATAGTGCATGATGCTGTTTCTATGACGTCTGGTTACAATAAGGCTATGCATAGTTCTGAAGCCAGATATAAAATATATCTGCATCAGGATGTGTTTATACTGTATAAGAATTTTCTGAGTGAACTGCTGCTGGGGTTTTCGGATAAATCAGTGGGTATGATAGGTATGGTTGGTTCGCCTAAACTGCCACGAAGCTGTGTTATGTGGTATGGAGAAAGAGTTGGAATATACTATTCTAATAATATATATTCATCTGTAAGAAATGAATTGAAGAAAGTAACAGAGCCACAAAGGGTAGAAGCTGTTGATGGCTTTTTAATGGCTACACAGTATGATATTGTATGGCGTGAGGATGTTTTTAAAGGATGGGATTTTTACGATATATCACAGAGCTTTGAATTCAGAAAGGCAGGATACGATGTTATTGTGCCGCCTTCAGATAAACCGTGGTGTTTTCATGATGATGGTATGCTTAATCTTTTGAATTATAATGAAAATCGTAAATTATTTAAACAAACGTATAAGAGTATGCTGAGTGAATAATAAAAGTGACTGCATTCGATATCATGGCAGTCACTTTTATATATAGTCAGAAAACATCATTCCGCTATAAGCTGATAAGTTGTAAGGGTCATTGACAGGTCTGTGCGGATTTTTGTAAGCAATTATTTTGTTGTTGACATAATCCATAGGATTAGTTGCAAGGTCATCGGCCTTGCGTTGTATTGAGTTTTTGAACTGGTTTAACTCTTCAAAGATACTGTTCAGTCTGCCGTCACTTGAAGCGGACATTACAGCATCTTTATCAACGCTGATAGAACCATCATCTTCAATTGAAAGACCATTGTTGTTAAGTGTTACACTGTGCGCATCTGCAATTCGTGTAAATTCACGTCTGAGACGATCGTTACCGTCAAACCCGAGATTAGAACTCTGCTTAAATACAGAAATCATACTGTTGTATCCTGACAAAAGCTCGTTGATTGTGTCAACCATAGAATTGTCGTCAGTGTTAAGAGATATAATTGATGGAGTATCTCCAGTTGTTTGTTTTAAATGGATAGCATATGTATTGTTGATATTTATGTCGTTGGATGGTGAGTACTGCTCACTGCCATTGACAGAATAAATTGCATTAGAAGGATACTGTGTAACCCTGTCTAATCCAAATGTATCAACAAGCTGTATGTTATCTTCCCTTCCGTCAGAACCCTCAATGTTAAATATCGTAGGCCTGATGCTGGTAACACCAGTGGCATCAGATGATATCTTAAGTGCTGTGTTGCCAAGGCTGTCGGTCTCCACGCTTGAATTAAGACCAATCTTGGAACGGTTGATAAGTCTTGATATCTTATTCTGGATATCACTGCTGTTCTCTGAATCCGATACATTAAATTCAAATTCATATGTAAGATTATTGATATTCAGGTCAAATGAATAACTGCCAGGCTTAAGATGCTTAGAACCAGGCTGAAGGAAACTTCCTATATTAGTCTGGCTGGTAGCAAGCTGTTTTACAGCAATCTCAAATTCGCCTGCATCAGGTGCACTGCTGTCACCGATATATTCAGCTTCCACAATATCAGGATTACTGCTCACAGCAGATTTCTTAAATACCATCTCGCCGCTCTTATCGTCAGATAAATCTCTTGCGATAAAACCAAGCTGGCGTGCGTGCTCTTTAAGGTCGATAGCGTATCTCTGTGCTTTTTCAGATACATCTATCTTATATATAGGGGACTGACTGTTGGATTTCACAACTTTCCCGTATGAATTCTTAAGCTGGGCTTTATTATGGGTATCATATTTGGCATTGACCTTATTCCCATATTGGGAAAGGTAATAACTATATGCGCTACTAATCATCAACAGTCACCTCCTTGTCTGTTAATTGTAGTAAGAACTGTATATGCCAGAAAATCCGTTTTCTGTAGAGAGTATATGAGATATGCTATATTAATATAAGTAGTCACTCTCTCATCTTTATTGTATACCATAAGAATAAAAATGTCACGCATTTTTTGGAGATTACACATATCTTTAGAATCTTTATCGGTCTAAGCTGTGTTTTAATTTACCTCAAATAAAGAAAAAAGGACTTGCTAAAATAATTTTAGTAGTGTATAGTACATTTTAGTGTAAAACATGAAAAAAAGTGTTGACGCACTTTCGGTTACTGTGCTATATTAGACTGGCTATGGAAGCGGTCTTTTTTTTATGCCTAAAAAAAGCCAATTGGTGTAAAGTCCGGTAGTAATACTGGATGGCAAGCACCTACAAATTTTAAGAAATTGGAGGTGGAAGTTGTGCGAGTAAAGATAACATTGGCATGTACAGAGTGTAAACAGCGTAATTACAACACAACCAAGGAGAAGAAAAATCATCCTGACAGAATGGAAACAAAGAAATATTGTAAGTTCTGTAAATCACACACAATGCACAAGGAAACAAAGTAGTCTAAACAGTGAGGTAAATGAGTAATGGGTGAAACTGTTAAGGAAACAAAGCAAAAGAAGAGCTGGTTTAAGGGTCTTAAAGCTGAGTTTAATAAAATCATTTGGCCTGACCGTAAGTCACTTACAAAGGAGACAGCGGCTGTTTTGGCAGTATCTGTGTTGTTAGGTGTAATCATTTTCGTAGTAGATTTGGTTGCGCGTTTTGGCATTGAATTCTTAGTTAGATAAGGAAAAGGTGATTAAATGGACGAGGCAAAATGGTATGTAGTGCATACTTATTCTGGTTATGAGAATAAAGTCAAGGCGAACATTGAGAAGGCGGTTGAGAACAGAGATCTTGCAGATCAGATTTTAGAGGTTATTGTTCCTCTTGAAACTGTTGTTGAGGTTAAGAATGGTTCTAAGAAGTCTGCTCAGAGAAAGATGCTCCCTGGCTACGTACTCATTAAGATGGTTATGAACGATGATAGTTGGTATGTAGTTCGTAATACCAGAGGCGTTACAGGATTCGTTGGACCAGGATCAAAACCAGTACCACTTACTCCTGCTGAGATTAAAGCACTCGGCGTCATCCTTCCTGAAGATGCAGCAGAGGTTAAACCGGTTGTATCATTCAATGGCAAGGTTGGTGATCAGGTTGAAGTTCTTTCAGGTGCCTGGGAGAACACTGTAGGAGTGATTAAAGGAATCAACGAAGGTAAGCAGTGTCTTACAATCAACGTTGAGATGTTTGGCCGTGAAACACCGGTCGAGATTAGCTTTACTGACGTGAAGTTAGTTTAGTATTTGGGGTTATGCCCCGTGGGAGACCATTGCATATATATGCTTGGATGGCCGCCATAAACCACATTTATATTTAGGAGGTGCCTAAGATGGCAAAGAAAGTAACAGGTTATATCAAATTACAGATTCCTGCTGGTAAGGCAACACCAGCACCACCAGTTGGTCCAGCACTTGGACAGCATGGTGTTAACATCGTAGAGTTCACAAAGCAGTTTAATGCAAAGACAGCTGATCAGGGCGATTTAATTATCCCTGTAGTAATCACAGTTTATGCTGATAGAAGCTTTAGCTTTATCACAAAGACTCCTCCAGCTGCAGTTCTTCTTAAGAAGGCTTGCAACATTAAGTCAGGTTCAGGTGTTCCTAACAAGACTAAGGTTGCTACAATTAAGAGATCTGAGGTTCAGAAGATTGCTGAGCTTAAGATGCCAGATTTAAATGCCGCATCTATCGAAGCTGCAACTTCTATGATCGAAGGAACTGCTAAGTCTATGGGTATCGTTGTTGAGGACTAATCCTTAAAAAGATATTCAGATATATGGCCATAAGGCTTACAATTTGTGGGAGGAAAGTAAAACCCTTCCGATAATACCACTAGGAGGTTTTTTATAATGAAAAGAGGAAAGAAATACGTTGAAGCGGCTAAGAATATTGACCGCGCAACATTATATGATGCAGCAGAAGCTATTTCTTTAGTTAAGAAGAGTGCTGTTGCAAAGTTCGACGAGACTATCGAGGCACATATCAGAACAGGTTGTGATGGACGTCACGCTGAGCAGCAGATCAGAGGAGCTGTTGTTCTTCCACACGGTACTGGTAAGAAGGTTAAGGTTTTAGTATTCGCTAAGGGTGCTAAGGCTGATGAGGCTCAGGCAGCTGGCGCAGATTTCGTTGGTGGCGAGGAGCTTATTCCTAAGATCCAGAACGATAACTGGTTTGATTTCGATGTAGTTGTTGCAACACCTGATATGATGGGTGTCGTTGGACGTTTAGGTCGTGTACTTGGTCCTAAGGGATTAATGCCAAACCCTAAGGCTGGTACAGTAACAATGGACGTAACTAAGGCTGTTAACGATATCAAGGCTGGTAAGATCGAGTACAGACTTGATAAGACTAACATCATTCACGTGCCAATTGGTAAGGCTTCCTTCACAGAGGAGCAGTTATCTGACAACTTCCAGGCTATCATGGATGCAATCGTAAAGGCTAAGCCATCTTCAATCAAGGGTGCTTATTTAAAGAGTATTGCTCTTACATCTACAATGGGTCCAAGTGCAAAGGTTAACACAATCAAGTACCTTGGTTAATTATAGATGTATCCATTGATTCTTTAGCAATAAAGAATTTTGGAAAGATGTTTAATTTTTCGGTTGACATCATATAAATTTAATGGTATATTACCATTCGATAATATTTTGCCTAAGACAGTATGGTCCCGCAAGGGTTAAAGGTAAAACACCTACCGAGGAATGAAATTGACTAACGATTTTTCAGCCCTTATGTCTTGGTGACGTAAGGGCTTTTTCAATGACTTTGGCAGAATTCAAAATCTAACAGGAGGAACTATTCATGGCAAAGGTAGAACTTAAGCAGCCTATCGTAGATGAGATCTCAGCATACCTTAAAGATGCAGCAGGCGTTGTACTTGTTAATTATCGTGGATTAACGGTTGAGCAGGATACACAGCTTAGAAAGCAGTTAAGAGAAGCAGGTGTCGTATACAAGGTTTATAAGAATACTTTAGTTAAGAGAGCTATTGCTGGCACACAGTTCGAGGGAATGACAGATTTACTCGATGGACCTAACGCAATTGCAATCAGCGCTAATGATGCTACAGCACCAGCTAGAATACTTAACAATTTTGCTAAGACAGCTGATGCACTTGAGTTAAAGTGCGGTGTCGTTGAGGGCACATTCTATGATGCTAAGGGAATCACAGCAATCGCAAGCATTCCATCAAGAGAAGAGCTTCTTTCAAAGCTCCTTGGAAGCATCCAGTCACCTATTACAAACTTTGCTCGTGTTATTAAGCAGATCGCTGAAAAGGGCGAGGATGTAGCTTAATTACAGAGTTGTAATCAAGGAAAGAACTTAATTTTAATGGCCAGAGAGCCACTATTAATCAGAAAAGGAGATTATTATAATGACTACACAGGAAATCATTGAAGTTATTAAGGGTTTAACAGTATTAGAGCTTAACGATTTAGTTAAGGCATGTGAGGAAGAGTTCGGCGTATCTGCAGCAGCAGGCGTTGTAGTTGCAGCAGCAGGTGCTGGCGCAGCAGCAGGCGAAGAGAAGACAGAGTTTGATGTAGAGCTTACAGAAGCTGGCGCAAACAAGGTTAAGGTTATCAAGGTTGTTCGTGAGTTAACAGGTCTTGGCTTAAAGGAAGCTAAGGACGTTGTTGATGGCGCTCCTAAGGTTATCAAGGAAGCTGTTTCTAAGGAAGAAGCTGAGGATATCCAGAAGAAGCTCGAAGCTGAAGGTGCAAAGGTTACTCTTAAGTAATACCGCGGACTACAAGCGCAGTGCGAATAAAATAATGAAAGGGCTCCGTGTAAGCTTGCTTACGGCGGAGTCCTTTTATTATTTTGCTCAAAGTAGTGGGAGTCACCTGTACATTTCAATCTGGCACAATTCAGACAGCCGGCTTTCACCGCTGTCGTCCTGTTATATATTGACGTATATTAAGCAGTAAATACACCCAAGCCATAATTTACCCCCCCTACATCTAGCATATCCCCCATCCATCATCCCCTATATATTCCATATCTTAAAAAACTTCATGAATCATCCCATAAATCCCTTGACTTATCTATGCTTCTTGTGATAATATGAACAATGCACTATTGTGGTATGTTGTACATAGTCTGTATACACATATTAATAATGTAATAAATAAAGCAAATAAAACAAGGGGTGAAACGTCAATGGAGAAAAACAGAATACGTCCAGTGAAGTCCGGTAGAAGCATCAGAATGAGCTATTCAAGACAAAAGGAAGTCATTGAAATGCCTAACCTCATAGAGGTTCAGAAAGACTCATACAAGTGGTTCCTGGATGAAGGTTTAAAAGAAGTTTTTGATGACATCTCTCCAATTGCAGATTTTAATGGCAGATTAAGTCTGGAATTTGTAGATTTCAAGTTGTGTGAAGATGAAGTCAAGTATTCTATTGAGGAATGTAAAGAAAGAGATGCTACATTTGCAGCACCTTTAAAGGTCAGAGTCAGACTCCACAACAAGGAGAGTGAAGACATAAGTGAACATGAGATATTCATGGGCGATCTTCCAATCATGACTAAGACAGGTACATTCGTCATCAACGGCGCAGAAAGAGTTATTGTAAGCCAGTTAGTGCGTTCACCTGGTATTTACTATGATATACAGAAAGATAAGTATGGTAAGATATTCCTTTACAGCAGCCAGGTTATTCCTAACCGTGGTGCATGGCTGGAATATGAGACAGATGCTAATGATGTATTCTATGTTAAAGTAGATAGAAACAAGAAAGTACCTGTAACTGTTCTTATCAGAGCATTGGGTTATGGTTCTAATGCTGAGATTATTGATATATTTGGTGAGGAGCCAAAGCTTCTTGCTACTATGGAAAAAGATACATCTACTAATTACCAGGAGGGTATTCTCGAACTTTATAAGAAGTTAAGACCAGGCGAACCATTGTCTGTAGACAGTGCTGAGTCACTTATAAGCGGAATGTTCTTCGATCCAAGAAGATATGATCTTGCGAAGGTTGGTAGATATAAGTTTAATAAGAAGCTCTCTTTCAAGTACAGACTTGCTGGACATGTACTTGCAGAGGATGTTGTTGATAATAATGGAGAAGTTATTGCTAAGGCTGGTGACAAGCTTACTAGAGAATCAGCAGAAGCAATTCAGAATGCTGCTGTTCCATCAGTATTTCTTGATGTAGAAGTAAGAGAGTCAGATGGTACATTCTCTAATAAGAAGGTAAAAGTCCTTTCTAATATGGCTGTTGATATCACAAAGTGGGTTGATATTACACCAGAAGAGGCTAAGGAACTTGGAATCACAGAGGACGTATTCTATCCAGTACTTGCTCAGATATTAGCTGAGAATGACAACATTGATGATATTAAGGAAGCTATCTCTAAGAATATAGGAGATCTTATCCCTAAACATATAACAGTAGAAGATATCCTTGCTTCTATTAACTATAACATGCACCTTGAGTATGGCGTTGGTACTAAGGATGATATCGATCACCTTGGTAACAGACGTATCAGAGCTGTAGGTGAGCTCCTTCAGAACCAGTTCAGAATTGGTATCTCAAGAATGGAGCGTGTTGTTCGTGAAAGAATGTCAACACAGGATTTAAGTGGAATATCGCCACAGTCACTTATTAATATTAAGCCTGTAACAGCAGCTATCAAGGAATTCTTTGGTAGTTCACAGTTGTCACAGTTCATGGATCAGAATAACCCTCTTGGTGAGCTTACTCATAAGAGAAGACTTTCAGCGTTAGGTCCTGGTGGTCTTTCAAGAGATAGAGCTGGTTTTGAGGTTCGAGATGTACACTATACACATTATGGTAGAATGTGTCCTATCGAGACACCAGAAGGTCCTAACATCGGTCTTATTAACTCTCTTGCTTCTTATGCAAGAATTAATGAGTATGGATTTGTGGAAGCTCCTTATCGTATCGTAGATAAGACAGATCCTAAGAATCCTAGAGTAACAGAGGAAGTTCGTTACTTTACAGCCGATGAGGAAGATGATTTCCATGTAGCACAGGCTAATGCTGAGTTAGATGAAGAAGGACATTTCGTTAAGAATTCAGTATCAGGAAGATTCAGAGATGAGACATCTGAATTTGATAAGACACTTATAGATTTAATGGATGTATCTCCTAAGATGGTATTCTCAGTTGCTACATCAATGATTCCATTCCTTCAGAACGATGATGCTAACCGTGCGCTGATGGGTTCTAACATGCAGCGTCAGGCGGTTCCACTTCTTACAACAGAAGCACCTGTTATCGGTACTGGTATCGAGAGCAAGGCAGCTATCGACTCTGGAGTATGTGTGGTTGCAGAGGCAGATGGTGTTGTATTATCATCTGAATCTAATAAGATAAAAGTTAAAGAGACAGACGGCAATGTACGTGAGTATAAGCTTACTAAGTTCTCAAGAAGTAACCAGAGTAACTGCTACAACCAGAGACCTATTGTATTCAAGGGTGATGAGGTTAAGGCAGGAGATGTAATTGCAGATGGTCCATCTACATCAGGTGGCGAAATTGCATTAGGTAAGAATCCTCTTATCGGTTTCATGACTTGGGAAGGTTACAACTACGAGGATGCTGTATTACTTAGTGAAAGACTTGTAAGAGATGATGTATATACATCTATTCATATCGAAGAGTATGAGACAGAAGCAAGAGATACTAAGTTAGGACCAGAAGAGATTACAAGAGATATCCCTTCAGTTGCTAACGATTCTATCAAGGATCTTGATGAGAATGGTATTATCCGTATCGGTGCTGAGGTTCGTGCCGGAGATGTTCTTGTAGGTAAGGTTACTCCTAAGGGAGAGACAGAGCTTACAGCAGAAGAGAGACTTCTTAGAGCTATCTTTGGTGAGAAGGCAAGAGAAGTAAGAGATACATCTCTTAAGGTTCCTCATGGTGAGTACGGTATTGTAGTTGCTGTTAAGACATTTACAAGAGAAAATGGTGATGAACTTTCACCGGGTGTTAATAAATCAGTTCGTATATATATCGCACAGAAGAGAAAGATTTCTGTTGGTGATAAGATGGCTGGTCGTCATGGTAACAAGGGTGTCGTTTCAAGAGTACTTCCAGTAGAGGATATGCCATTCCTTCCTAACGGACGTCCACTTGATATTGTGCTTAACCCACTGGGTGTGCCTTCACGTATGAACATCGGTCAGGTCTTAGAGATACATTTAAGTCTTGCTGCCAAGGTATTAGGATTTAACGTATCTACACCAATCTTCGATGGCGCAGACGAGAACGATATTATGGATACACTCGATCTTGCTAACGATTATGCTAATCTTGAGTGGGATGAGTTTGAAGCTAAATATAAGGACAAACTTAATGACGAAGTATTCCAGTATCTTGATGAGCACAAGGACCACAGAGCAGAGTGGAAGGGCGTTGAGATTGGACGAGATGGTAAGGTTCGTCTCCGTGATGGTAGAACAGGTGAATATTTCGATAACCCTGTAACAATTGGATTCATGCATTATCTTAAGTTACATCATCTTGTTGATGATAAGATTCATGCACGTTCAACAGGTCCTTACTCACTTGTAACACAGCAGCCACTGGGTGGTAAAGCTCAGTTCGGTGGACAGCGTTTCGGTGAGATGGAGGTTTGGGCTCTTGAGGCTTATGGTGCTGCTCACACACTTCAGGAAATCCTGACAGTTAAGTCAGATGATGTTGTTGGCCGAGTTAAGACATATGAAGCTATTATCAAGGGTGAGAACATACCTGAACCAGGTATTCCAGAGTCATTCAAGGTTCTTCTTAAGGAATTACAGTCACTTGCACTTGATGTAAGAGTATTAGACCAGAATGATGAGGAAGTTAAGCTTCTTGAGAGTGCTGAGTACGAAGTTACAGATTTCAAGAAAGTTCTTGAGGATGGCAACGGACGCAGATACAACAAGAACGATGAGAACGAGCTTAAGCAGGCAGGCTTCATGGAGCAGACTGTAGATGAGTTCGGTGAGACAAAGTATGAAGATTTGGGTGACGATTTCGATGATGCCTTCGATGCAGAAGACAGCTATGACGATGGTAATTCAGATCAGTATTAATAGAAGGGAGCAGAAAGATGGCAGAGGAATCAAAGAAGTCTAATAACGCGATGAAGTTTGACAAGATTCAGATTAAACTTGCTTCTCCAGAGAATATATTAGAGTGGTCACATGGCGAGGTAACTAAGCCTGAGACAATCAATTACAGAACATTAAAGCCTGAAAGAGATGGTCTGTTCTGTGAGAGAATATTTGGACCTAGTAAGGACTGGGAATGCCACTGCGGTAAATACAAGAAAATCAAAGATAAGGGTATTATCTGTGATAAGTGTGGTGTTGAGGTTACTAAGGCAAGCGTGCGAAGAGACCGTATGGGTCATATTCACCTTGCTGCACCAGTATCTCATATCTGGTATTTCAAGGGAATCCCAAGTAGAATGGATTTAATCCTTGATATCGGTCCTAAGAATCTTGAAAAGGTTCTTTACTTTGCAGCATACATTGTACTTGATCCAGGTGAAACAGATATTCCTTTCAAGAAGATAATGACTGAACAGGAATACAGAGAAGCATATGATCAGTATGGCAACACATTCCGTGTTGGTATGGGTGCAGAAGCTATATATGAGCTCTTAAAGAATGTTAATCTTGAGGAAGAGGTTGTTAAGCTTAAAGAAGAGCTTGCTAATACAACTTCACAGAAGGCGGCAAGACTTATCAAGAGAATCGAGGTTATGGAGGCATTTATTAATGCTGGAACTAAGCCTGAGTGGATGATACTTACAGAAGTACCAGTTATCCCACCAGATTTAAGACCTATGGTTCAGCTTGATGGTGGTAGATTTGCTACATCAGACCTTAATGATTTATACAGAAGAATTATCAACAGAAATAATCGTCTTGCACGACTTATTGAACTTGGAGCACCAGATATCATCGTTCGTAACGAGAAGAGAATGCTTCAGGAAGCTGTTGATGCGCTGATTGATAATGGACGTAGAAATGGTCGTCCAGTAACTGGTCCTGGTAACAGAGCGTTAAAGTCATTATCTGATTTACTTAAAGGTAAGCAGGGACGTTTCCGTCAGAACCTTCTTGGTAAGCGAGTTGACTATTCAGGTCGTTCAGTTATCGTAGTTGGTCCAGAACTTAAGATATACCAGTGTGGTCTTCCAAAGGAGATGGCTATCGAGCTTTTCAAGCCTTTCGTTATGAGAGAGCTTGTAAGACGTGGCAAGGCTGAGAATATCAAGAAGGCTAAGAAGAGCGTTGAGGCACTTGAGAATGATGTATGGGATGTACTTGAAGATGTAATCAAAGAGCATCCAGTTATGCTTAACCGTGCCCCTACACTTCACAGACTTGGTATTCAGGCATTC
>URGC01000067.1 GCA_900547255.1 uncultured Eubacterium sp.
AGGGTTGATTGGTAAAAGTAAAGGCTCAGTAAGCATGTATTTAAGCAACCAGGTTGTACCACCTTCTAAGGCTCAGGAAGAGATAGCTTTAGCACTTGGACTTGCACCTGATTATTTTGAGCAGGATGAAGAGCGAGAACGAAAACTGATAAAGAATGCTGGTGCAATATCAACTATCAGTGTGGCAGATGTTGCTTCTCTTATGCATATGGGAGTAAGTACTATCCGATTGGGATTGCAGCAGGGTGTTTTCCCTTGGGGATATGCAGTTAAAACCAGTGAAAATAGATGGTCCTACTTCATCAATGCCAAAAGATTTGCAGATATAGAGGGAGTGGTTATTAAAAGTGATTGAGATGCAGATACTTAAAAGCCGAGAAGAATGGCTTGAACACAGAAAGCGTTATATCGGTGGTTCAGATTCCTCGGCAATAATAGGACAGAATCCATATATGTCTAATACGGATCTTTATAACATCAAGGTCGGAGCTATGGAACAGCCTGACATATCAGACAAGCCCTATGTTCAGTATGGTGTGGCAGCAGAGCCATTGATAAGACAGCTCTTTGCTCTGAACTATCCTAAGTATGAGGTTCTTTATGAAGAAAATAACTCATGGCTTAACAGTGATTATCCTTTTGCAGCAGCTTCGCTTGATGGTTGGCTGGTGGAGAAAGAAACCGGCAGGCATGGCATATGGGAATGTAAGACAACAGAGATAGTAAGCAGTATGCATAAAGAAAAGTGGCATGATCAGATACCAATGAATTACTATTGCCAGCTCTTACATTACTTCATGGTAAGGCAGGATTGCGAATTTGCAATTTTGACAGCAATGCTTACTTGGAAGTTTGAAGACAGAGAAATCTATCAGCAGCTAAGAAACTATCACTTGGAGAGGTCAGATGTTCAGCAGGATATTGATTATCTTGAACATGAGGAAAGAAAGTTCTGGGAGCGTGTTAAGGCGAGACAGCCCCCGTCATTAATATTACCAGAGATATAGGAGGCTTAATTTGAAAGATAGAATTGTTACATATGTTGTTACTGCTGCCGCAATGATAGCTTTGGCAATAGGGTTATTTAAAGGCTACACACGATATCTGATACCTGAAGATATTAGAGAGGTGGAAGCTCAACCTATGGAACAGCTTCAGGATGTTTATGATGAAGAGATTGAATCAGAGGCAGCAGGAGAGATTTACGACATTTATACAAGCATAGGACAGTTTTATATAACTGGTTATTGCGGTTGTGATGAGTGTTGTGGCTACTGGGCGAGTGTCAGACGTGGAAAGCCTGTTACTGGTGCCAGTGGTGAGATTTTAAAACAAGGATTTTCAATAGCAGCCGACACGGACGTTATCCCTATGGGAACCATTATTTACATTGATGGACAACCATATAAGGTACAGGATAGAGGTTCGTATATCAAGGGTAATCGACTTGATATGTATTTTGAGACACACGAACAGGCTTTGCAGTTCAATTCGGGTTACTATGATGTATTTGTTCGTGTTGACTGTGATTAACAAGTAATAAGGAGAGTATAAAAGATGGAATTAAGAATTAATGAAGTATCAGTTCCTGAACAGCTTACTTTTAATTATGAGGAGTTAAAACAGGAGCTGATGGAAAAGGTATCAATGTATGAAACATTGGTATACACAGATGAGCAGATTAAACAGGCTAAGGTGGATAAAGCTAATCTTAATAAGCTCAAGAAAGCTCTTAATGATGAAAGAATTAAGAGAGAAAAGGTTTGGATGAATCCTTTTAATGCGTTTAAGACGCAGATTAATGATCTTATAAGTATTACGGACAAGCCTATTGCTGTAATAGATAATCAGATTAAAGAGTATGAGAAAAAGCAGAAAGAAGATAAGCGCACTGCTATCAAGGAATATTGGAATTCGTGTAATGTTCCTGAGCAGTTGAGTTTTGAAAAGATATTTGATGATAAATGGCTTAACGCATCAACTTCCATGAAATCAATTCAGGATGCTATCAATGAAGCTATTGACAAGTTTGATAATGATATGAATGTACTTGCGGATTTGCCTGAATATGCCTTTGAAGCACAGCAGACATATATTTCTACTCTTGACGTTGGAAAGGCTTTAAATGAAGCTCACAGGCTTGCAGATATGGCAAAGAAGAAAGCTGAAATGGAAGCGGAACAGGCAAAGCGTAAGGCAGAGGAAGAGGCAAGAAAGGCTGCTGAACAGGTGGCAGTTGCAAATAATACGACTACAGAAGAATTTATTCCACCGGTTATTGACAGGGAAATGGATGCAAAAGCATTTAAAAAATCTACACCTGAAAAACAGTGGATAGCATTCCAGGCATATCTTACAACAGAAGATGCCCTTGCATTAAAGGATTTCTTTAATAGCAGAAATATAGAGTTTAAGGCAGTTTAGGAAAGGATAGGTAAATAAAATGATTATTGCAAATGGTAATGTGGTTGAATTTAAAGGTAATATTCCAAATCTTGCTTCGGAGATAACAGGTATATTAAAAGGATTTCATGATATGGCTGCAAATCATGTAAATGAACAGTTTGCAAATGACCTGATAGACAAGTGTGTTGAGATTTCGAGAATGGACAAAGAGACTTTGGAAGAGAAATCTGATAAGGTTCGTGCCAAGAACATAGAAAGGATGAATAACATTAATGACTTTTTAGATTTTCTTAGCAATTCAATTCATGAGGCTATGAAAGCAACGAAGGGAGAGATATAAGATGGCGGTTAATAACAGTTTGGTAGCAAGACAGAATCAGAAGCTGGGACTTACAGCATATCTTACGCAGGATGCTGTTAAGAATCAGATTAATAGTGTAATTGGTGGCAGGGATGGACAGAAGTTTATCGCTTCAATTGTATCAGCAGTTAATACTAATCCAGCACTTTCAGAGTGTACTAATCAGAGTATTTTATCAGCTGCACTTCTTGGAGAGTCATTGAAGCTTTCTCCTTCGCCACAGTTAGGACATTATTACATGGTGCCGTTTAATGACAAGGAAAAGGGCAAGGTTGCACAGTTCCAGTTAGGATATAAGGGATATATCCAGCTCGCAATCAGAAGTGGACAGTATAAGAAAATTAATGTTCTGGCTATTAAAAAGGGTGAGTTACAGTACTTCGACCCATTGAATGAAGATATACAGGTTCAGCTTATGGTTGATGACTGGGATGCCAGAGAACAGGCAGAGACAATTGGTTATTATGCAATGTTTGAGCTTACTAATGGATTCAGGAAAGCTCTTTATTGGAGCAGGAAGCAGATGGAATCACATGCCTTGAAGTACTCACAGGGTTATAAGAGAGATAAGGACAAGGGTACTGCATGGACTTTCTGGAGTAAGGACTTTGATGGTATGGCATATAAAACAATGCTGAGACAGTTAATAAGCAAGTGGGGAATTATGAGTATTGAGCTTCAGAATGCATTTGATGCGGATATGGCTGTTATCAATGAGGATGGCTCTAAGAGTTATGTTGAGAATGATGATTCTATCATTGATATGGAACAGCCACAGGAAACGCCACAGCATGATCAGATGCAGGATAATGCTACACCTGATTCTACAACACCGGTACCACAGAATGTAAATAATGATGCACAGATGGCATTGTTCAGCTAATAAAGGAAAGGATATTTGATTATGGAAACGATTGCATTACAGGAGCTTGTTGGTGGAGCTTTGCAGGAGAAGTTTGGAAAGGCATTTAACAGGGTTGTTGATAACTTACAGGATGTTAATACATCTTTTAAGGTTAAAAGAAAGATAACTATTACTTTAGATTTTGTTCAGAATGAGAACAGGGATGATGTTAAGGTTGATATTTCAGTTGTTGAGAAATTAGCACCACAGTCACCAATGGAAACAGCATTTTCTATCGGAAGGGATTTAAAGACTGGTGAAGTATATGCTGCTGAATATGGCAAGCAGATTAAGGGACAGATGTCTTTTTCAGATTTAAACACTGCAGCAAGTCCTGTTGATAATGTTGATACATCAAGAAAAATCATAGTAGATCAGTCAACAGGCGAAGTGTTAAGCGATACTATTGATGATTCAGTTGTAGATTTTAGAAAAGCAAATGTTATGTAAGAAAGGTAAAAGGTAAATTTATATGATTAAAGAAGCATTACAGTACATAGTTGGATTAAGTGAAGCAAGAATTCATAATGTAACACTTCCTGATGGAACAATTCAGACATATTCTGACAAATCATTGAATCTGTTAAAGAAGGATATTCCAAAGGCTGATTATATTACAATGAATACCCTTACAAGCCTTATAGATTACATCAAGGGTGGTATTGACACAATGGCAGATAAGATGATTATTGAGGTTGAAAGTCCTACAGAAGTAACTCTTTATAGTCCACTTGATGATAACAGAAAGCGTGAATATCTTGTTAACGTGAAAGCATTATTGCCTAATTTTGATTTCGGTACTTTTATGAACCAGGAGAAGTTCTGTATTAATTTACAGTCGAAGTTCTTGGATGAAAGGGATAGAGCTTTAATTCTTAAATTTGCAGGTACAGTTGAAGCAGGAACTGTTGCTGAGTATGGTGATGATGGCATTACACAGAAAGCCACAATTAAGACCGGCATAGCATCAAAGAGTGATGCTGTGGTTCCTAATCCAGTTAGGCTTACACCTTATAGAACATTCTTAGAAGTTGACCAGCCAGCATCAAATTTTGTATTTAGAATAAAGCAGGATAAATATGAGGGCGTTGCATGTGCTTTATTTGAAGCTGATGGTGGTGCTTGGAAGATTGAAGCCAAGAATAACATAAAAGAGTATTTGCAGAGAGAACTTGCTGAATATACACAGTTTGTTGTTATTTCTTAATAAAAACAGGCACTTCAAGAAGGAGATTATATATTACAAATTCAGCCTTCTTTTAACATTTGTATTGCAGGGGATAGGGAATTCACAGCCTGTCCCTTGCAGAAAGGAGATGCATGGAGGATATAGTTTTTACAATAGGAATTCCACCAAGAACAAAGAAGAATAGCCAGCAGATTATTATGATAGGCGACAGACCGAGGATCATACCAAGTAAGTTGTATAAGCAGTATGAAAAGGATTGTGCTGTATTTATGCCACAGACTGAAACCATAGATAAACCTGTGAATGTTCAGGCTGTATATTATATGCCTACGAGAAGAAAAGTTGACCTCTGTAATCTGCATGAGGCTTTATGTGATGTGCTTGTGCATTATGGAGTTGTTGCAGATGATAATTCCAAGATTATAGCAACAATGGATGGCAGCAGGGTTGAATATGATAAGGAAAATCCAAGGACGGAAGTTGTTATTAGTTATGTGATTGAGAGGGTTAAGGTATGAAATTAGGAGAGTTAGAAACTATACAGGATATAGTTAAAGATATATTGGAGAATGAGCCACAATCAAGAGAATCGGATAATATACTGTGTTACTTTGTATATAAGAAGATTGGTAAAGAAAAGGGTGTTGACATAGATAAAATGACATTACCTACATTCTTATTTAATATGAGCAGATATAAGCTGCCAACTATAGAGTCTATCGGAAGAACTAGAAGGAAGATTGTTGAACAGCATCCAGAACTTTCAAGCAGTAAGAAAATTAAGGATGCAAGAAGAACTAATGAAGATACATTCAGGAGATATGCAGCAATAGGAAGTAAGGGGTGATGGCTTATGACTGATTGGACAAAGGTTGATGATGCACTTCCAGAATTATATAAGGATTGCTGGGTTACATATGAGTTTGATAGTGGTTCAAGGGCAGTAGCGGAGAGTTATCTTGATAAGGATGGTAAATGGGCTTTCCTTAGAAGAAAATGCCATATAAAGGGCGGTATAGCACACAGAAAGGTTGTTGCATGGATGTACAAGGTTAAGCCTGAACCATATGAGGAAAAAGAGATATGTGAGGATGAATGCAATGGCTGATGTTAAGTGGATTAAGATTGCGGTAGACATCTTTGATGATGAAAAAATGATTTTAATAAGTGATTTGCCGAAGGGCGATTCAATCATGATCGTGTGGATAAAACTCTTATGTTTAGCTGGAAAGATGAATAACAATGGTGTATTCGCATTGAGTAATGGACTTGCTTATACAGATAAGATGCTTGCGGCAGTTTTAAAATGCAAGATATCTACTGTAAAAACAGCATTACAGGCTTTTGAGCAATTTGGCATGATTGAGGTCATAGATGGGGTTATCACAATTCCTAACTGGAATAAACATCAATCTCTGGATTCTTATGAAAAGAAGAAAGAGAGGGACAAGATGTATCAGCGTGGCAGACGAGAAGAACAGAAAGAAAAAATCGCAGATGTCAGACGATTGTCAGACGATTATATGACGACACAGTCGTCAATGTCAGACGACTGTCAGACGACACAATCGTCTTATGTCGCTGTTTCAGAAGAGAATAAGAAAGAGAATAAGATAAAGAATAGTGTGTGTGTTAATAATAATATTAATAATGCGCCTGGTTCTTTGCACCCTTCTGGTGGCAGCACACACACAGATATTGATATACCATCAAATGGCTTAAATACTGGCATTACTCCAATGACTGATGCGGAATATCATGAGCTTATACGCATTTATGGCAAGGATTTTGTTGACGAAAAAATCGAAAGAGCGAAGCAATATAAAAATGCTTTTAATTTCAAAACGATTAAAAAATGGTGTGAAGAGGATTACAAAAATAATAAAAAAACTTCAAAAAAATCTCAAAATCGTTTTAATAATTTTTCTCAGCGTGATGATGTTGATATGAATGCAATGGAGTTTGCTCTTTTGAAAAATAGTGGATTGATTAGCGAGGAAAAAGGATAGGTGAAGTGATATGAGATTAATAAGTCAGGATCGAGATACAGACATAGAATATGATGGAAATATAGTGACAATTAGAAAAGAAAGAAGAGAAGGGCAGTATACGGATGAAAAATGTTATTGTATTCGGATATTCAGTGCTGAGGGAAGAATGTTAGCTGATATGGCAACGTATTCAACAGAAGAGATAGCTGAAAAGGTTATGTCAATGCTTAGAAAGGCAAATGAGGATAAATATGTGTTAACGCTAGGGCGTTCTGAAATAGCTGCCATAAGCAATAAATATTTTGTATTTCCAAAGGAGAGTGAAGTGGAATGAACCATAGACAGTGGAAAAAAGCGTACAAGAAAAGATATGGACATAATCCATCAACAATGGAAGACAGGAGCAGGGCATCTAAGGAACTTGCTAAAACTGCATCAATGGTAATCGAGGTATTACCTAAGGTTGTTAAATCAGTTATTAATATAATTGCAGACATATTTGATGAAACTGGAAAGTGCTTTATAAGCATAGCTGCTAATATGAGAGAGGAGAACGACGATGGAGCAGACAGTTAATATTCTTGGCACCAGATACATAGTTGCTGCTGATAGCAGTAAAGTGGATAAGGGCAATGTCGGGCAGTGTGAGAATTATAATAAAGCTATATATGTCAAAGATAAGGATGATATATTAGACGAGGCTGCATCACCGGCTGAAAAGAGTGCAGCATTTAAAGAAGTTATGAGACATGAATTAGTACATGCATTTTTCAATGAAGCAGGATTGGACGAGTATCGTGGTGATGAATTGTTAGTGCAATGGTTAGCAAAGCAGTTTCCAAAGATGATGGATGTAATGAGGGAAGTAGGTAGTATATGAGGTGGTGATTAGATATTGTCGAGGGTTTATTGGTATGGTCAGGTAAAAGACATGTGCAAAAGATATCCGATAGAGTGTAGCTGTGTGCAGGAATTGATGTATCAGTCGGCGATAGAACAGACGATAGAGGAGTTCAGGCAGCAGGACAATGGAGATACCAAGCTTAAAGTTATCAAGATGGTACTATTTGATAAGACTGATACAATTCTTGGGGCAGCAGTCAAGGTCAATTATGCAGTCGATTCCGTGTACCCATGGATAAGCGAATTTGTTAAAAAAGTCGGACAAAGGGCAGGATTCAATATATAGTTCACGAAACAAGCGCATTTTAGAATGTAATAATCAAGTTATCTAAGATACTGTGGATAACTTGAAGCATCCCACAGTTAATAGCTGTGGGATTTTTTTATATTGAGGGAGACCTCTATAAAGAAAATTAGAGGTGGAATATGGCAAAAGGAAAGTATGAAGAGTGGCTAACTAAGGAAAAACTAACGCTTCTAGGTGGCTGGGCGCGTGATGGACTGACGGATGAGCAGATAGCCCATAATATGGGAATATCACGTAGTACATTGAACGAATGGAAGAAAAAGTATTCGGACATTTCGGACACCTTAAAAAGGAACAAAGAAATTGTTGATATACAGGTGGAAAATGCGTTGCTCAGAAGGGCATTAGGATATAAGTACAAAGAAACGACTAAGGAGCGTTTGAATTCAGGATTTATGGCGATTACAAAGGAAGTTGTAAAAGAGGTTATTCCAGATACAACCGCCCAGATATTCTGGCTTAAGAACCGACGACCTGATAAGTGGCGTGATAAACCTGTGGCAGTTAATGAGGAGGCTTATGAGGATGATGGATTATTAGCTGCATTAGATGCACAGATAGAAGATATGGAAGACGATAGCTGGATGCTGGAGGATGAGAATGAAGATAGCTGAATTCAAGTGGGGAAAACTGTCAAAGAAACAGAAGATGGTCTTGACATGGTGGAGACCTAAGAGCAGATATGCAGGATATGAGGGCATTATAGCGGATGGTTCTATCCGTTCTGGCAAAAGTGTCAGCATGGGTTTTTCATTTGTCATGTGGGCTATGAGTACGTTTGACAGACAGAATTTTGGAATGTGCGGAAAGACCATTGAATCATTCAGAAGAAATGTTCTTGCAACATTAAAGAAACAGTTAAGAGCCAGAGGCTTCGTGGTGACAGAACGCAAGAGCGAGAACCTGATTGTAATATCCAAAGGCAGCAGAGCCAACATGTTTTACATATTTGGTGGTAAAGACGAGCGTTCGCAGGACTTGATACAGGGTATTACTCTTGCAGGGCTTTTCTGTGACGAGGTTGCCTTAATGCCAGAATCATTTGTCAATCAGGCAACAGCCAGATGTTCTGTAGATGGTTCAAAATGGTGGTTTAACTGTAATCCGCAAGGACCACATCACTGGTTCAAGCAGAATTGGATTAATAAGTGCAGGGAAAAGAGATTAGTGTATCTGCATTTCACGATGGCGGATAACCTGACATTAAGCAAAGCTATTAAAATCAGGTATTCAAAGCAATATGCCGGAGTGTTCTTCAAGCGGTACATATTAGGGCTGTGGGTAGTTGCGGAAGGCATTATATATGACATGTTTAGTAGAAAAAAGCATGTTATCAGAATACCGCCAGAACAGCTTGAACAGGAATTTTACATATCAAGCGACTTCGGTATCCAAAACGCTAATGTGTGGCTTAAGTGGCACAGGATTAAAGATACGAACAGATGGCACGAGGCAGCAGAGTCAGTATACTCGGGAAGAGATGAAAAGAGACAGAAGACAGTCAAGGAGCTTGCAGATGCCCTGGATGAGCTGTGTGGTAATAGAAAGCCTAAAGCAGTGATTATTGATCCATCGGCAGCAGCTATGAAAGCAGAGCTGAAAAGACGTGGCTACAAGGTATTGTCGGCGGACAATGATGTTGTGGATGGAATAAGTGATGTGCAGACTATGTTGTCAGAAGAAAGGCTGTCTATAGACCCATCATGCAATCATACAGCCGAAGAATATGAGTCATATGCATGGGATTCAAAGGCAGCAGACAGAGGAGAGGATAAGCCAATAAAGTTATCAGACCATTGTATGGATGCAACGAGATATTTTGTAAGAACAATGAGGCTGGTTAAAAGAGATAAGACACAGGCACAGCAGGAAGATGGTTTATTTATGTTGTAGGAGGTAGAGGATGAAGACATATCAGGATTTATTAAATGCAGGACAGGATGACAGGAGTAAAGCTTTGTTCTGTAGAGAGGCAGTCAATGAATTTAAGGGCAGTAAGGAATATGATGAGGCTGTTGCCGGTGAAGCGTATTATAACAAGCATAATTTGACTATTGAGCGTTTCCAGAAGTTCTTGTACACAGTTACGGGCAGACAGATACCAGATCTTATATCAGCTAATTACAAGCTTAAAACAACGTTTTTCAGAAGGTTTGTACAACAGCAGGTTCAGTATGTGCTTGGCAACGGAACAATTCTTCAGAACGCAAATAACAAGGATAAGCTGGGGAAAGACTTTGATTTTAAGCTGATTACAGCGGCAAAAAGGGCTATGGCAGGAGGCAGGGCATTTGGATTCTGGAATGTAGACCATCTTGAAGTGTTTGGGTTCGCTGACACGCCAGCAGAACCGGGATTCTGTCCGCTGTATTCAGAAGAGAACAGCAAACTTATGGCAGGTGTGCGTTTTTGGCATAAGAAGGTCGGAAACGACATGCTCTACATGATGACTTTGTATGAAGAGGATGGATATACAGAGTACCGCCAGAAGGAGAACGGTGAGCCTGAGGTTGTACAGGCTAAAAGAGCATATAAGATTAACAGGATATCTACTAAAGCGGATGGGATTCTGGAAGAAATAGGCGAGAATTACACGAGTCTGCCTATTGTCTGCCTATATGCAAATGACAGTCACGAAAGTGAGCTTGTAGGACATAGAGAGGCTATTGACTGTTATGACCTTGTAAAGTCGGGATTTGCTAATAATATAGACGATTTAGATGGCTTTTTTTGGATAGTAGAAAACGCAGGTGGAATGGATGACACTGACCTTGCAAGATTTATCCAGAGGCTTAAGACAACTCATACTGCAAGCTTAGATAGTGAGGATGGAGTGACAGCGACAGCGCAGGAGGCAAATATACCTACAGAGGCAAGGAAGACTATGCTTGACCTTTTGAGAAGCGATTTGTATGAGGACTTCCAGTCGGTTGATATCAAGGCATTATCGGCAGCAGCCAAGACAACACAGGAGATAAAGGCGGCATTTCAGGCTATGGATAATAAGTGTGCTGACTTTGAGTATTTCATAATTGACTTTGTCCAGAAAATCCTAGAATTGGCACAGATTGATGATGAGCCAAGCTATGTGTGGAACAGGATGATTAATCAGACCGAACAGACACAGATGATATTGTCCGCCGCCAACTATCTGACAGATGACATGCTTATTAAAAAACTGCCATTTCTTACGCCAGAAGAGGCAGACGAGGTTATTAAGGGCAGAAAAGAGATGGAAGTAAGCCAGTTTGAAGATGATAATACGGATGAAGATTTACAGGATAGCACTGTGAATGTGCAGAATAACGATACAGAGCCGAAAGACAATAAGGAGTAAATTGTATGGGGTATGCAGAGGATAAGACAGAAGAGGAGCTTATAGGGCTTGAAAGGGCTATCACAAGAGAATACAGACAAGCTTATAAAAGTGTTCAGATGAAAGCGGCGAAGTATTTCGGAATATTCGAGGAACGTGATAAGAAGATGCGTGAAGCCTTAAAAGATGGTACATATCCTAAGCTGGAGGGTGCATCTGCATGGATGACACATGAAGAACATTATAAGCAGTGGAGACTTGCACAGATAGGACGTGGCAAGCGTTGGGAAGCTGTGCGTGATGACCTTGCAGACAGCATAACCAAAACTAATGAGATGGCTGCTAACATAGTTAATAGAAAGACTGCAGGTATATTCGGATTCAACCATAATTTCTCTGCATACGAGATAGAGAAGAAGGTCGGTAAGGGTGTGGCGTTTAATATATACAATGAGCATGCAGTCAAGGAGCTTCTGGAAGGTAAAAATCACACTGAGTTCAGAGTGTTGCGTGTGAACCGAAAGCGTGATTATGCATGGAATCAGCATAAGATCCAGGCAGCCCTTACAAGTGGAATATTGCAGGGGCAGAGCGTGCCAGAGCTTACGGATGCATTTCTTGGTGTTATGGGAAGTAATAGGAACGCTGCTATAAGAAATGCACGTACAGCAGTTACAAGCGCACAGAACGCAGGTGTGATTGAATCATGCAGAAAGCTTCAGGAGATGGGAATTGAGGTATTGCTGCAATGGCGTTCTGCTCATGATGGCAGGGTAAGAGACTCACATGCTAATCTTGATGGAGTAAGGATTAAGCCAGGCGAGACATTCCCGAATGGCTGCCGCTATCCAGGAGACCCACAAGGAAGAGGTAGTGAAGTCTATAATTGCCGATGTACGCTTATTAAAATACTGCCTAAGTATAATGGGGACACTATAGAGAGTAAGAACACAGAAGCGGATTATAAGGCATGGCTGGAAGGGAAGAAAGCTGAATCTACGATAACACCACAACAGGAAGCTGTAAGCAAACAGATAGAGCTTTTGAAAAAATATGGTAATCTGTCTAATATTATGATAAATGGTACTACTGATGACATGGTCAAGTGGGCTGAATTACAAAAGTTATCAAATAAATCGGAGAAAGAATTATTATCTGAAATGTCAAAGAGTGCTGATAACTGGGAAACAGTTATGAATATGCAGTCAGAAACAACAATGAATTCGTTCGCTAATCAATTGTTAGATGTAGCAACAGATGCAGAGTTAAGTGCTTTAAATCTTTGGAGTGGTGAAACTTATGCGAATATTAATCGTTACTTAAGATTTGGTATAAATGTTGATGATATTTCTAAGAATGCAGCAAAAAATATTGAATCTGTGCTAAATAAGATTACAACTACGGAAGAGATAATTGTACATAGGGGAACAGGCACGAAACATATTTTTGAAAAAATGAAAGGTGACTGGAAGAGTGACCCGATGGTTTTGGTCGGTCAGGAATTTTCGGATTCAGGATTCGTTGCGACATCACCATTAAAAGAAGGCGGTTTTAGTGGCATTGGACAAAGTCAGGCTGAATTGTTCATAAAAGTTCCAAAAGGCACGCATGGGGCATATATAGCACATGAAGCACACAATGAACTTGAAAAAGAATTTTTATTGCAAAAAGGATATTTATATCGGATAATTAAGGCAGAGTATAGGGATAACAAACTTTTTCCTGATGAAAAAGATTTGAAAGTATGGTGTGAGGTGGTATTGAATGAGTGAGTTTTCATGGAATAATATAAATATAAAATCAATTTGTGGAGAATGTCATTTTAAGGATAAAAATCCTGAATTGTGTCATGCTGTTGAACCACCAATGAAAAAGGAATTTATCCCTGACAATATTTCTTCATGCTCATTTATTCGTGAATCACAATGGCAGCGTATGCCTAAAGAAAAACAAAATGAAATAAATGAATATGTAAAGATGAGAAGTAAGAAGTTTTATTCAATGGAGAATAAGTGAAAGGAAGGTGTACAGAATGTCAGAAGATATGAAAATAATATATAAAATCCTTAAAACATTGCAGCGTTCAATGGATTTTGAAGAATTTGACAGCAGGACTATATCAGCGGAGACGTTAGGCATAACCAAGGCAAGGTGGAATAAAATTATGCTTATGCTTGTGGAAAGCGGATATATAAAAGGTGTAGATGTGGTTGAAATTGACAACATGCCTATGCCATATATTACAGTGGAATATCCAAGGATAACGCTTAAAGGATTAGAGTATCTTGAAGAAAACAGCATGATGAAAAAGGCCGCTGCCATTGCGCAGGCGACCGAGTTCATCGATGCAAAGCCGCAGGGCTACCAAAGTCCCATTGCACAGGGCGGCTCCAATGTGTCCGGCGG
>URGC01000068.1 GCA_900547255.1 uncultured Eubacterium sp.
TTCTTTCTGTTAATATCATTGTAGCAGTTGAAACCACAGTATATGCAGTAATTCTCGCAGTAATTAGCTATATATAACGGTGTAAATATGTATACAGTATTGCCAAAATGCTTACTTGTCTCATATTTTGCCTTGGCTGCCATCTGTTCAAGAAATGGCTCTGCTGCCGGTGATAACAATGCCTTAAAATCTTCAACGCTGCATGTCTCATTCTCCAGTGCGCGCTTAACATCTGCTGCTGTATATCTGCTGTAATCATATGAATTCATCTCAGATATAACCTTATCTCTTATATCCGATTTTATCTGATCCATGCCATCCATATATTCCATATGGTTAGTTCTGAAGCTTTTATCATTTTCTAATCTGTGCTTTTTCTCAAGTGCACGCTCACTTAATTTATCTGAATCTACAAAAAATTCATTTTCCATCTTTTTATCTCCGAATTATATTAAATATTTTAGTCATGAAGGAAGCCTGTAAGAGGGTCGGATGCACTTGCACCTCTCTCAAGCACACGTCCAAGACCTGCCAGATACGCCTTTCTACCAGCAATTATTGCATCCTTAAATGCGGCTGCCATAGCTGGAACATCTTTAGCTGTCGCAATTGCTGTATTAGCCATAACTGCGGCTGCTCCCATCTCCATCGCCTCACATGCCTGGGATGGACGTCCAATTCCTGCATCAACTATAACTGGAAGATCTATCTCATCAATAAGAATCTGGATAAAATCCTTTGTTGAAAGACCTTTATTAGAACCAATTGGAGATGCAAGAGGCATAACTGCGGCTGCTCCTGCATTAACAAGATCTCTTGCTGTATAGAGATCAGGATACATGTAAGGGAGAACTACAAATCCTTCATTGGCGAGCATCTCTGTTGCCTTAACTGTCTCTACATTATCTGGAAGAAGATATTTGGAATCCTTCATTATCTCTACCTTGACAAAATCACCACATCCAAGCTCTCTTGCCATTCTTGCTATTCTCACAGCCTCTTTTGCATCTCTGGCACCCGATGTATTAGGAAGCAGTGTAACATTGTCTGGAATGTAATCCAGAATATTCTCGCTATCCTTTGTATTAGTTCTTCTGACAGCAAGTGTAATAATCTCTGCACCTGCATTTTCAACTGCTGCCTTGATAAGTTCCAGTGAATATTTTCCTGAACCTAATATGAATCTCTGTGAAAACTCCTTTCCTCCTAATATAAGCTTGTCCTGATTATTTATGCTGCTCATCTTTTTTCCTCTTTTCTTTATATATATTTGGTTATTTAACCAATTCAGCTATTACAGATTTTATGTATATTTCTTTTAGATAACTTTAAATGCTTCCGCCTCCCATAAAGCTTACTATCTCAACAACATCACCACTGTGAATAATAAAATCGTCAAACTTTTCTTTTGGCACCATCTCCTCATTACATTCCACTGCTATTGTCCTCCTGTTGTAACCATTGTTGTCGAGGTAATCAGTAAGCCTGATTTCGTCAAGGTCTACCTCTTTGCCACATACTGTAAACATAAAAAACTCCTTTCCTGCCAATCATAAAACGCAAAAAAGGCCGCACGAAGAGAACCAACACCCGAGGTGGTGTTCCCCTTCATGCGACCTTTTCAAAAGTCTCAATCTTTGTTTATATTAATACTTTTTCGTCTCCTTGTAAAGCATTATTTGCTTCCTAATATCTTTTTCAAATCCTCCTCAGGAGTCGAAATAGCCCCTATATTATAATTTTCTACAAGCAAATTCAAGACATTTGGCGAGATAAATGCTGGAAGAGATGGGCCAAGTAAAATGTTCCTGATTCCAAGATGAAGCAATGAGAGCAGAATACATACCGCCTTCTGTTCATACCATGAAAGAACCATTGAAAGCGGAAGGTCATTGACACTGCATTCAAATGCTCCTGCGAGTGCTACTGCAACCTGAATTGCACCATATGCATCATTACACTGTCCCATATCTAGGATTCTAGGAAATGCTCCTATATTTCCAAGATTAAGGTCATTAAATCTATATTTTCCACATGCGAGCGTAAGGATAATACTGTCATCAGGAGTCTGTTTTACAAACTCTGTGTAATAATTTCTTCCCGGCTTTGCACCATCACAGCCTGCAACGAGGAAGAAATGCTTTATTGCTCCATTTTTAACAGCCTCGACAATTGTTCCTGCATTTTCAAGAACTGTATTACGCCCGAATCCAGTCATTACAGTCCTGCCACCATTAATTCCAGTAAATGATGTATCCTCGCTATATCCGCCAAGTTCGAGGGCTTTTTCAATAACAGGAGTGAAATCCTTGTTTTCTCCAATATGAACAATCTCTGGGTATGATACAACCTCCGTTGTGAATACACGATCCGAATAGCTTGCCTTAGGAGGCATCAGACAGTTAGTTGTATATACTACAGGCGCAGGAATACCAGCAAATTCCTTCTGCTGATTCTGCCATGCTGTTCCAAAATTCCCCTTTAAATGAGAATATTTTTTAAGTTCCGGATAACCATGCGCAGGAAGCATTTCACCATGTGTATATATATTGATTCCCTTATCCTTTGTCTGTTCTAAAAGCTGCTTTAAATCATAAAGGTCATGTCCTGTAATTACAATAAATGGCCCTTTTTCAACTGTAAGTGGAACCTCTGTTGGCACTGGATTGCCGTAAGTTTTTGTATTAGCCTCATCAAGAAGTGCCATGCATGCAAGATTTATCTCGCCAACCTTTAAGACAACGGGAAGAAGCTCTTCCATTCCCATATCAGCCCCAACCACTCTTAACGCTTCATAGAAAAACGCATTTACTGTCTTATCTTCATATCCTAAAACCTGTGCGTGATACGCATACGCGGCAATACCCCTGATGCCAAATAAAATAAGCGATTTTAAAGACCTTATATCCTCATCGGCATTCCATACATTATTCATATCATAATCTATCGTAATTCCTGAAGCATCATGTACCTCGTCAATTAACTTTGTTATTGTATTCTCGTTGAAATTCACATTAGTAATCGTTGTAAAAAGAGATTTAATGATAAGTCCGTCATTTCGTTTATTCATCTCATTTTTCTCTGCAAGTTTTATAACTGTTCCTGTGAGCTTATCCTGAAGATTGGCAATCTCTGGTGTCTTGCCACAGACTCCGCTCTTAGTACAGCCTGTGCAATTAGCAGTCTGTTCACACTGAAAGCAAAACATATTATTGTCCATTTATTTATCTCCTTATTGATATTTTAATTTACAATTGCATTTTACTGTTTAGTGATTATTATTTCTGTTACTCTGGCAACACTTATAATGTATAATTCTTACATCACTAATTTTTGAACTATTTGTTCAGCTATTATTAATTTTTATTGGAGATTTGTTATGAGTAAAAATGTTTCTTACATTGAATATATAGATACAATTGCAAAATGTCCTTTATTTTATGATATTGCAATTGACAAAGCTGAAGAAGCAATTTCATTTCTTCATGGTTTTGCGAAATCATTCCAGAAAGGCGAAACAATTGTAAGACACGGAGAACCATTTAAATATGCAGGAATCATACTTGAAGGAAAAGTCGAAATTTCCTATACCAATTACCAGTTTGACAAATTAAATGTTAATCATTTCACAGCTTCAAATGTTTTTGGAGAAGCTCTGGCAATAAAAAAAGTCAGCTATAGCCCAATTCAGGTTGATGCCATAGCTGACTGTGTTATTCTTTTTATTAATCTTGAATATCTTATGTTCTCTGAAAAAAGATGTTCTTCCACTTGCGTATTCAATCATCAGCTGCTGCTTAATCTGACAAACAGAATTGTTACACAGAATCTTTTTACCAACCTTAAATTACAGATTTTAAGCCAGAAATCTCTCCGGGATAAAATCATGGTCTACCTCTACAGCATACAGCCAGATGAGAACAACATACGAATCATTCCATTCTCCCAGACATCACTTGCTGAATTCTTAAATGTCAACAGAAGCGCACTCTCAAGAGAACTGGGAAAGATGCAGGATGAAAATATCATTCAGCTAAACGGAAGAAACTGCATCATTTATGATTATATTTCTGATTAATTATTAATACATTCCCTGTATTTTGCTGCTTCCTGCTCCCAGTATTTCTTATCATTATCGTCTATTGGTCTTAACACACGACATGGGTTACCAACAGCAACAACATTGTCCGGAATATCTTTCGTAACAACTGAACCAGAACCAATAACAACATTGCTTCCTATCGTCACGCCAGGATTAATTACAGTATTGCCACCTATCCAGACATTGCTGCCTATGGTTATAGGCTTTCCATATTCCAACTGGGTGTTGCGGACATCTGCATCAATCGGATGTCCAGCTGTGTATATCCCGACCCTTGGGGCTAAAAATACATTATCACCGATTGTTACTTTAGCAACATCAATTATTATACAGTCATAATTGGCATAGAAATTGTCACCTATATATGTATTACAACCATAATCCGCATGTATAGGAGCTTCTACCCATATATTCTCACCTGCACTTCCAAACAGTTCCCTGCATAACTGCTGACGTTTGTCAAGCTCATCCTCTGTTGTCTGATTGATAAGCCTTGTAAGTCTTCTCGCCCTCATATTATCCTTTATAAGCTCTTCATCTTTTGCTATGTATAACTGTCCTGACAGCATTAATTCCTTATTATTCATTGTCTCTCCCAAGCCTTGCCTTAATCCATTTTTTAGCTGCGTCATCTGCAAATGAAGCCTCAGCCGCATTACATTTTAACTGATACACTTCCTGTTCTGTAAGATCTGCAAGCTGTTTTGCATATTCAAATTCTTTGCTGATATCTGTCCTTACAATAGCAAGGTCATCTGTATTGATAGTTACTTTAATTCCTCTGTCAATATACTCACGCAATGGATAACGTGACATATCATCAACCGCTTTCGTTATCCGGTTGCTTGTCGGACACATTTCAAGACATATGCCTTTATCTCTGATAAGCTTAACAAGCTTATCATCCGTGATGGCTCTTATGCCATGTCCGATTCTAACAGCTCCCATATCAATTGCAGTGTATACACTGTCCGCGCCGGCTGCCTCTCCGGCATGTATTGTATACGGAATTCCAAGTTCTGCAGCCTGTTCAAATAATCTGGTATAACCGCTTGTAGGATACAATGCTTCTGCGCCCGCAAGGTCAAGTGCCACAACTCCTTTAGACAAATATCTGCCAGCAAGCTTTACTGTCTCAATATTAGCGTTCTCATTATCACTGCCACGCATACAGCATAATATAAGGTTTGCCTTCATGTCCGATTTATTCAATAAATAATCATTTAATCCATCAATTGCTGCTGTAATTACTTCTTCCTGTGTCAGTCCTTTAGCTGTGTGAAGCTGTGGCGCAAAACGTATCTCCGCGTACACAACTCCAACTGCTGCCATATCGTCCAATACAAGCTTAACCGCCTCAGATATGCTTTCCTTCGTCTGCATAAGGCTTAATGGAAAATCAAAACATTTTAAAAATTCTGTAAGGCTGTCACATGTTGGAGGTACTGATATAATATCAATCAGTTCATCATCCCCTGCAAGACGGATGCCCTGCATAGCCGCAAGTTTCTTAGCTATATCAAGTGTTATTGAACCATCAAGATGAGCGTGAAGCTCGATATATTTTTCACCATTCATATGCACTGCCTCCATTTGTCAATCCATTTTTTATAGATAACAATTATTTACATATCTGTCTTGCAACATACACACCACTTGCTGATGCATGTGAAAGTGAATGTGTCACACCGCTTCCATCACCAATTATGTATAAACCTTTGTGTTTAGTCTCAAGATTGTTATCAAGTTCAACTTCCATGTTATAAAACTTGACTTCAACACCATAAAGAAGTGTATCATCATTAGCTGTTCCCGGAGCAATATTATCAAGCGCATATATCATCTCAATAATTCCATCGAGAATTCTCTTAGGAAGTACAAGGCTTAAATCGCCCGGTGTTGCAGATAATGTAGGTGTAACCATTCCCTCTGCAATTCTGCTTTCATTACTTCTTCTTCCTCTTACAAGGTCTCCGAATCTCTGTACAATAACACCGCCGCCAAGCATGTTAGAAAGCCTTGCAATACTCTCGCCATAACCATTACTGTCTTTGAAAGGCTCTGAAAAATGCTTTGCAACAAGAAGCGCAAAGTTAGTATTTTCTGTCTGTTTATCGCCTGATTCATAGCTGTGTCCATTAACTGTAAGAATTCCGTTAGTATTCTCTGTTACAACGATTCCATGCGGATTCATACAGAATGTTCTTACATTATCCTCAAACTGATGTGTTCTGTATACAATCTTGCTCTCGTATAACTCATCGGTAAGATGCGAGAATATAACTGCTGGAAGCTCTACTCTTACACCAATATCAACTCTGTTAGACTTAGTGTTTATGTCAAGCTCTTTACAGACCTGCTCCATCCATTTACTTCCAACTCGTCCTACAGATACTATGCATTTATCGCACTCCATCTCTTCTTTATCTGTAAATACCTTAAAGCCATTATCAAGCTTCTCAATTGTAAGCACAGGCTCATCAAAATGAAAATCGACTTTATCTTTTAACTCATCATATATATTTTGAAGAACCACATAATTAATATCAGTTCCAAGATGTCTTACAGATGCATCAAGAAGCTTTAACTTATTCTGCATACAGACTTTCTTAATACTTGTTCCAGCAGTTGAATAAAGCTTAGTGCCCTCTCCTCCATGAGCCATGTTAATCTCATCAACATATTTCATAAGGTCTATCGCCTCATTCTTACCAATGTACTCATAAAGAGTTCCACCAAAATCATTAGTTATATTATATTTACCATCTGAAAATGCTCCAGCACCTCCAAAACCACTCATAATAGAACAGCTCTTACAGTGAACACAGCTCTTGACATTCTTTCCATCAATAGGACATTTTCTCTTATCCAAGCTATGTCCTTCCTCATAAACAGTAATCTTTATATCCGGCTTATTCTTTAAAAGTTCATAAGCCGCAAATATTCCACCTGGTCCAGCACCAATAATAATAACATCCGTCTTTTTCGCCATAAATTATTTACACCTCTTTCATATATTATGCATAGCAATATTTATATCGCCAAATGAAGATATGAATGATCCTACATCCTGCAAGCAATATTCGTGTCTCTTAAGACACGAATGAGCCGCCCCTCTCGCCAACAAACACACGCCAGCACCTTCGCCTCGCCAATAGCGTAAATTGATTATGAAAACCCTATAATACTATAAGAAGGTACTGGGGAGCCGCCGGTTCTTAGCGAGCGTTTTGTGCTCGCTTAGCACCGCTACGGCGACACGTAGCGAGAGCGTGCCTTCGTTAGTATTATAGGGTTTTCATAATCCAAGTCACACTATTTAGTTCCAAAAATTCTATCCCCGGCATCACCAAGCCCTGGACATATATATGCATTTTCATTAAGCTCTCTGTCAAGATGTCCTACATAAATCTGAACATCTGGATGGGCCTCATGAAGCTTCTGCACGCCTTCTGGTGCAGCTATGATACACATAAACTTAATCTTCCTGCCGCCATGCTTCTTAATCTGGTTGATAGCATCTACTGCTGAACCACCTGTAGCAAGCATTGGGTCTGTAACTACAATAAGTCTCTCCTCGATAGGGCTTGGAAGCTTGCAGTAATACTCATGTGGCTCATGAGTTTCTTCATCACGGTACATTCCAATGTGTCCAACCTTCGCTGTTGGAACTAATGCCAAGATACCTGATACCATACCAAGACCAGCTCTGAGGATAGGAACAATCGCTAACTTTCTTCCTGCAATCATAGGTGTCATGCATGTCTCGATAGGTGTCTCAACTTTAACATCTTCAAGCTCAAGATCTCCAAGAGCCTCAAATCCCTCAAGCATAGCAATCTCTTCTACTAACTTTCTGAACTCATTAGTTCCTGTTCTCTTGTCTCTGAGCATTGAAATCTTATGCTGGATAAGTGGATGCTCAAATATTGTTATATTCTTTTCATTCTTAAAATCCATGGTTAATCTCCATTCTGTTAATTATTTGTTGTCTGTGTTGCTTACATATACACCTCTGCTCTGGTCACCACTTGGATTGATGCCAAAGTTGTAATCATTGCCAGGAAGTATTGCATTAAGAAGAATACCTGCTATAGCAGCGATTGCAAGTGCTGTAAGTGTTATAGATGTACCACCTATTGTAAATGTAAGTCCATTAGAAAATCCTAAACCACATACGAATATAACACCTGCAATAATAAGGTTACGTGATTTTGTAAGGTCTACCTTATTCTCAACAACATTTCTTACACCGATTGCAGAAATCATACCATATAACATGAATGATACACCACCGATTATAGCGGCTGGCATAGTTGATATAATCTCTGAGAACTTAGGAATAAATGAGAGCACGATTGCAAATACTGCTGCAATTCTTATAACTCTTGGGTCGTATACTCTTGATAACTCAAGAACTCCTGTGTTCTCACCATATGTAGTGTTAGCCGGGCCACCAAGGCATCCAGCAAATGCTGTTGCAAGACCATCACCAAGAAGTGTTCTGTGAAGACCTGGCTCTGCTATAAAGTTCTCATCAACTGTAGCTGATATAGCTGACATATCACCAACATGCTCCATCATAGTTGCGATAGCAATTGGAGCCATAACAAGAATTGATGTTACATCAAACTTACAGAACTGGAACTTAGGGAATCCTATCCAGTTAGCAGATGCTACAGATGCAAAGTTAAATATCGCTGAACCATCTGGATTAGTAACTCCAAATGCATTGAGAACAAGTGCGAATACATAAGATATAACTACACCCATAAGTATAGGTATAATCTTAAACATTCCCTTGCCCCATATGTTGAATACAATTATCACGACAAGAGCAGCTATTGCTAAAAGCCAGTTAGTTGACGCATTAGAAATTGCTGATGACGCAAGTGACAAACCAATACATATAATGATTGGGCCTGTAACAACCGGTGGAAGGAATCTCATAACTCTGTTAACACCTACAAGCTTGAAAATAAGTGCAACGATTAAGTATAAAAGACCTGCAACTACAATACCACCACATGCATATGCAGCCTTATCATTGGCACTCATTGTCTCATACATTCCAGATTTAAGATTGGCAACTGTATAGAAGCCTCCCAGAAATGCGAATGACGAGCCAAGAAATGCTGGAACCTTAAACTTCGAGCAGACATGGAATATAAGTGTACCAATACCCGCACAGAATAATGTAACTGAAACAGTTAAGCCTCTTGTAAGCGGCTCATTGCATGCTGTCTGAAAATATCCTGACACAAGAATTGGAACAAGAATAGTTGCTCCAAACATAGCAAACATGTGCTGAAGTCCAAGAATCAGCATCTTAGGAACTCCCAGCTTTCGTGCATCACGGACAGCATCTTGATTTTTTTCGTTCATAAGTAAATTCTCCCTTATATTTAATAATTTTGAGGCAATATCAATTCCGCCCCAACTGATGCTTAAATCTTTTTATATGATACCACATATCCATGACAATTCCAATCACTAACTGGATTGTTTTATGCCTTAATAACTTCCTTTTTCATCCATGCACCACTTAAATATCTGCTTATAAATATAATGCTTCTGAGTGTCCAGTCTGCAAACATTCCATACCATACAGCCATTGGACCCATTCCAAATGCTTTTACAAGGAAAATACACAGTGCAACTCGGCAGCCCCACATTGTTATAATTGATGTTGTCATAGAAAACCTGACATCACCGGCAGCTCTGAGTCCATACGCAGGAACGAATGAGCCTACCCATACAAGTGGCTTTGCAATAGTTATGGCTGCAACCATCTCCATGCAGAGTACCGCACTCTCGCTCTCCATACCGGCAAGCATTGTAACTGGCTTTGTAAATGCATACACAAGCAGACATGATGCTATTATTCCAACCTCTGCTATTCCACACAGTTTAACAATATAATATTTCGCTTCATCTTTTCTTCCTGCACCCATGCACTGTCCAACAACTGTCATAAGGCACATTCCTACGCCGATTCCAAAGATACCGTTAACATTTTCCAATATATTAGTCATCGCCTGCGCTGCAATAGCCGCTGTACCCATTGTAGATACTGTTGACTGTATTGCAAGCTTTCCGAACTGGAACATGCTGTTTTCTATACCTGATGGAATACCGATTGCAAGAATTGACTTTATAAGTCCCCACTCTGGTCTTATTGAAGTATAATTATTGACAACAATCTCCTGCTTAGGCTTTGCAAGTGCAATAAATACAGCAGCCATACATATTATACGTGACACAAGTGTTGATATCGCAGCGCCTGATACACCCATATCCAATACAAATATAAGTATAAAATTACCTATTATATTAATAACATTTGATATAACAGAGACTATCATAGGATATTTTGAGTTACCGCATGACCTGAATATTGCAGAACCAGCGCTGAAAAGAGCCAGAAACGGATATGACAATGCTGTAAACAAAAAATATTTCATTGCATTGTTCATAACACCGTCATCAACCTTGCCAAATATAGCTTCCAGAAGAGGTCTTTTAAATGCAAGTCCAAGGACTGTTATAACAAGAGCAATGACAGTAACTGACAACACAACCTGTCTTGCTGCTTTGTTTGCTCCCTTTTCATCCTTCATTCCAATGTAATGTGAACATATTATAGCTGCACCAGTTGCCATTGCCGAGAACAACTGCACAATAAGATTGTTAACGGAATCAACAAGTGATACTCCTGATAACGCCTCACTTCCCACATTGCTTACCATCATTGTATCAATCATTCCCATAAATGAATTAAGAAGCTGTTCAATTACGATTGGAATTAAAAGTGCTATCAGTGCCTTATTAGAAAACAACAAATTATTTTTATCTATCTTAGATTTCATGATATGTAATCCTTCTTAAATTAAAATTTAGCTTACATATTATATACACAAAGGCATCTTATGTCAAAACGTTTCCAATTGTTAACCTTGCGAATTTAAAGGTTGACAATCCATTTTTATATGCTTATAATATGCCTGGTATTAATACAAATTTTGACAGATTATTGTCAATCACAAACCTAATTGCAGGGAGACATATTAACTATGGAACAGGATATGAAATTACTAGCCAGAGAAATCATAGATGGCAGACGTCTTAACAGAAATGATGACTTATCATTTTTTATAACTGCACCTCTTGATGAATTAGCCGAAGGAGCTGATATGATAAGAGATGCTTTATGTCACAATCATGTAGACCTTTGTACTATTATCAATGGACGTGCTGGAAGATGCAGTGAAAACTGTAAATTCTGTGCCCAGTCATCTTTCCATCATACTAATTGTGATACTTATCCAATGCTTGATGCAGAAACTGTTATCAAAGATTTCGAAGAAAAGAAAGCTGATGGTGTACATGCATACTCAATAGTTACGGCTGGACGAACTGTTGAAGGCAAAGAACTTGACCAGCTTGTAGATATATATGCCAAACTTCACGAAAGATGTGACAAGGGTTTGAGATTGTGTGCTTCACACGGACTTCTTACCAAAGAAGCATTTGACAGACTCGTAGAAGCCGGCGTTACTATGTACCACGAAAATATCGAAACTTCTAAACGAAACTTTCCTAATATATGTACAACACATACATATGACGACAAAATCAGAGAAATCAAGATGGCTAAGGAAGCTGGGCTTACAGTCTGTTCCGGCGGTATCATAGGTATGGGTGAGACATGGGAAGACCGTATTGATATGGCAGTTTCTTTAGCTGAACTTGATATAGAATCTATCCCTATCAATGCACTTATTCCTGTAGCCGGAACTGCATTGGGCAACCTTGCGCCATTATCTGAGGATGACATCATAAGGACTGTAGCATTATTCAGATACATCAATCCTGCATCACACATCCGTATGGCAGCCGGACGTAATTATTTCAAGGATGGCGGCCGCAGATTATTCAAGTCAGGTGTCAATGCAACCATCACTGGCAACATGCTTACTACTATCGGCAATAACACTGAACAGGATAAAGCAATGCTTACTGATATGGGATTAGATATATCCCGAAACTAACAGAGAGAGGAATGTAATAATGAATAAGAAAATGTCTATTAAAACAATGGCTCTGATTGCCATATTTGCAGCTATCACATGTGTACTTGCACCACTTTCAATTCCTATTGGTCCAGTACCTATATCACTCACTAATCTTGTAATCTATTTTTCTTTATACGTACTTGGAACATGGAATGGAACATTCAGTTATATAATCTACCTGCTCATTGGTCTTGTAGGACTTCCTGTATTTTCCGGATTCACAAGCGGCCCTGGCAAATTATTCGGACCAACTGGCGGATACCTTATCGGATTTATTCCACTTGCTATTATCGCTGGACTTTTTATTGATAAGTTCCATGACAAATGGTATATGTGCTTTATCGGTATGGTTATTGGTACTGCTGTATGTTACGCATTAGGAACGGGATGGCTTGCTTACGAAGCCCACATGACTTTCAAGGCAGCTTTGTTCGCTGGTGTTATTCCTTTCATCATCGGCGACCTTATTAAGATTATTCTTGCAATGTTTGGCGGTCCTGTACTTAAAAAAGCTCTTGTACGCGCACATTTATTATAAGATGCAATAACATAATCAACTCATCATCTATATATAATTCCCCGGGGCTTCTTGCTGGCTCCGGGGATATTAACAATCTGCAGCATTGCTACACTTATAATTGTTATAGCTATACAATTAAATAAGGTTCTCATACCTGCTATAGCAAATATAACCTCTGTAACGCAATATGCTGCAAGAATTCCATATACTATCTTTCTAAAACATGCTTTTTCTGTATCACTCAATCTATAATTATAGTGATCCTGTGGACTGAAATAACATATTACCATCATGGATACAACCTGAAATAAAATAAGCAGGCATATATTAATATCCATATTTATAATAATGGCAGCTATTACTATGATAAATGTTGATAATACAATACAGGTAATTCTATGCCTTGTATGATACCCACCTGTAAATTTTCTCAATAATATAAACAGAGCAACAAATACCATACATGTCAATAAATGTCCCATTATTGCACCTATTATGCATGACATAACTATAGGTGATACCATCATAAATATTGAATTAACAGCATATTCATATAATTCTCTATCATTTTCTGATATTATTCCATTTTTAATTAAGCTGATTACGATTAATTTTCCATTCATATACATCACTTTCTTACTTAACCCTTGTAATAACCCCCAAATCCATCTCATGCACTGTATCAC
>URGC01000069.1 GCA_900547255.1 uncultured Eubacterium sp.
TGTCTGTCCTCTTGTAAACATTGCAGAACCATGAACTCTAGGAATAATATCAACCTCAGCTGCAAGTGGTCTAATCTGGTTAATAGCTCTTCCGTCCGGTCTCTTGTGATCCTTTAAGATCATCTTACGAACAACCTTCTTCTGGTACTGATATACAGCCTCACCAAGAATTGCAAGCCATTCTTCGTTATCTGCGAATGCTTCCTTCATCTTGTCTGTAATCTCATCGATATTCTTATCACGAGTCTGCTTATCATCAGTAAATACAGCAACTTCCATCTCCTCTGGAGATACAATCTGCTTCATAGCCTCAAACATCTCTGCTGGAACAGCACAGCTCTCGTATGAATGTTTTTCTTTACCGCACTCAGCAACAATCTGGTCGATAAATGCAATAATTGTCTGGTTGATATCATGAGCCATATATATAGCTTCAATCATCTTATCCTCTGGAATCTCATTAGCACCAGCCTCAATCATGATAACCTTCTGCTTAGTAGAAGCTACTGTAAGCTGAAGATCTCCTTCCTGCCACTGTGCCTGTGATGGGTTAACAATAAACTCACCATTGATAAGACCAATCTGTGTTGTAGCACATGGGCCATCAAATGGGATATCTGATATACATGTTGCAATTGATGAACCAATCATGGCAAGAAGCTCTGGACGGCAGTTCTCATCAACTGACATAACCATATTGTTAAGTGTAACATCATTACGGTAATCCTTAGGGAACAATGGTCTCATTGGTCTGTCGATTACTCGTGATGTAAGGATAGCATTCTCAGATGCCTTGCCCTCACGCTTATTGAATCCACCAGGAATCTTTCCTGCTGCATACATCTTCTCTTCATATTCTACGCTTAATGGGAAGAAATCAATTCCCTCTCTTGGCTCCTTTGATGCAGTTGCTGTAGAAAGAACAACTGTATCGCCATAGTGCATTAATGCTGCACCATTAGCCTGTGCACAAACTCTTCCGATATCAACACGGAGCGTTCTGCCTGCTAATTCCATCTCAAACTTTTTGAACATTTAATTCTCCTATTCTGCCATATGGCAAGTGTATTTTTTAATTACAGAAGCCCGAAACAACTGAAATAAGCATTTGCCATTGTATCTGGAAAATGCTCATTTCAGCAGTCTCGGTTAAAAACTTCTGTAAAAAAGGCGGAGTTATACACTCCGCCTGTAAAATTACTTTCTGATACCTAAACGAGCGATAAGGTTTCTGTATCCCTCAATATCATTCTTCTTTAAATACTCAAGTAAGGCTCTTCTCTTACCAACCATCTTTAAAAGACCTCTTCTTGAATGGTGGTCCTTCTGGTTAACCTTTAAGTGCTCTGTAAGCTCTGCAATTCTCTCTGTAAGAATAGCTACCTGAACTTCTGGAGAACCTGTATCACCAGGCTTTCTTCCGTACTGAGCAATAATTTCTGATTTCTTTTCCTTTGATATCATCTTAATATCCTCCTTAAAATAATCACCTGACGCTAAGATTCAGGTCGGAGTGTCCTGAGTCTGAGCGACGGCTCACATACTTTATTAATATATCATATAGCTTCCGGCAATGCAAGTATTTTATACCAAAAACATGCTTCTGGCAAAATCTGCATCACTTTCCATCTGCTTAGCTAACGCATCCATAGAATCAAACTTCATCTCTGGGCGGATAAAATGTGACAACTCAACTACAATACGGCAGCCATAACTTGTATCATCATAGTCAAACAGATAAGTTTCAACAGAGATACTATTCTCCTCACTGACTGTAGGCTTGACGCCTATATTAGTAACGCCGTAATAACTCTTGTCACCTATTCTTGTGACAGATGCATAGACACCTTTAGGTGGAAGCAGCTTGCTTACCGGTGGATATAAGTTCATGGTTGGAATATTCATCTTTTTGCCAAGCTGGTTTCCCGGACACACAACGCCGCTTACACTGTATGGTCTTCCAAGAAGTACATTTACAGTCTCCATATGTCCAAGCCTTAATTCTTCCCTCACATATGTAGACGAAATCTCCCTGTCCTGAAACTTTTCTTTCTCAACAATAACTGTCTCAAATCCGTATTTCTTCCCGGCTTCGAGAAGATACTGTGCGTTGCCAGCCCTGTTCTTTCCAAAATGGAAATCCGTTCCTACAACCACAACTTTTGCGTGTAATTTGCCCACTATAACGTCTTTGACAAAGCTGTCCGGATCTGTATGTAAGAATTCATCCGTAAATGGATATTCAACTTCAACATCCACACCTAAAGATTCAAAATATGCTCTTCTCTCATTGTTAGTTGTTATAAAATGCTGGTATTTCTGTGGACATATGCTCAAAGGAAGTGTATCAAAAGTAAATACACATGATTTAAGCCCTGCCATTTTCGCTTTTTCACATACTAAAGACACAAGCTTTTTGTGTCCCATATGAATACCATCAAATTTGCCAAGGGTTACTGCACTCTCACCATCAATAGCAAAGTCATTGGTTCCATGAATATACTCCATCAAACACCACCTCACAGTTCCTTATCTATTATGTCACTATTTGAATAGAATATCTTAATTGGTGTGTAATTCTCCCCATCAAATGAATATATTCCGATAAAATGTCCTGACTCATCATAAACCTTAATACTGCCCGGCACAACCTCATCAGATGACACCGCACAATCTGCTGGCATGACATTACCATTATATAAAAGCTTTGATGATTCATTTTTAATTGTAACTGACTGATAGTCAAACATGCTGTCAACAGGAACTACTATAGAAGAAGCCTCGCCCTTGATTGCCAGAGCAGCAATCTGGTTGATTGTATAGCTTTCATCCATATAAAACCTGCCAACCCTTGTTCTTATAAGACTTTCCATGCATGCACCAGTGCCAAGCTTCTTACCGATATCATCACACAATGTCCTTATATATGTTCCCTTGGAACATGTTACAGTCATTGTGACAACCGGATGCTCTGGTGACAGACACATGTCATTGATATGAATTGACCTGATAGTAACTGTTCTTGGCTTTCTTTCAACCTCAACGCCCTGTCTTGCCAGCTCATATAACTTTTTTCCATTGACTTTGATAGCAGAATACATTGGTGGAATCTGCTCATATTCGCCGACAAATGATGAAACTGCCTCTATAACCTCCATCTCTGTCAGTGATACCGGTCTTTTCTCCAATACCCTGCCTGAGACATCCTGCGTATCCGTTGTAGTTCCAAGAAGCATGACAGCCTCATATGTCTTATCTGTATCTGTAAGCATATCGCAAAGCTTGGTTCCCTTGCCAAGACACACTGGCAGAACACCGACTGCATCCGGGTCAAGTGTACCCGTATGTCCGATTTTTTTCATATGAAGAATGCCTCTTAACCTGGCAACAACATCATGCGATGTATATCCTTTTTCTTTGTATACGTTAATAATACCATCCATACTATCAGCTCTCTATCTGTTTAAACTGCTCCTCTATGCGGGCACTGATTGAATTAACTATCTGATGGACATCACCTCTGCCTGTAAATCCTGCTGCCCTTACATGTCCACCGCCGCCATATTCCATGGCTATCTTTGCAACATCTATAACCTTCTTTGAACGCATGCTGACCTTGTACTCATTGACATCTGTCTCATACAGGAAAATCGCAACTTCAACACCATCTGTAAGACGGAGCTGCTCAACTATCCCGCCAAGGTCTCTTCCAGTAATATTATAGAACTGCATTATATCCTTGCTGACTGCTGAGAAAATACATTTACCATCATAAAACAGCACGCTCTCAAGAAGAGCTCTTCCAAGTATCTGGTTCTGTATATATGTCTTGGAATAGAATGTATTGTCTATTATGCTTGAATAATCTATTCCCTTTTCCATAAGCTCACCGGCTATCGCCATAGTCTGCTTAGATGTACAGCTATACTTAAACACACCTGTGTCATGGATTATTCCTGTATATATACACTCTGCAACAGCACTGCTTATCTTAGACGCATCAAGAAGTGTATAGAGCACTTCACTCGCTGAGCTTGACTGTGGCTCAATCGTACATTCATCTGCGAATCCTGAATTGCTCACATGATGGTCAATGCAGACCGTCTTTGCCGCATTATTAAAGCACTTCTCAAATGGAAGAATACGGTCTATTGAGCTGCAATCCAGTACAAAAAAGCAGTCATATGCCTTATCTGTAGGTTCAGACTTAATCTTATCAATATTCTTAAGATATGCAAATTCACTGCCCGGCTGCTCAAGGAAAATATCTACATCTACTGATGGTGCATTCTCCCTGATATAATTATACAGGCCAAGGCATGAGCCAAGGCAGTCACCATCAGGTCTTATATGGCCTGTGATTCCGACTGTCCTGACATCACCTAAATAATCATCAATTTTCATGACTCTCATCATCCTTTTTAGTAACCTCATCTATAAGATGAGACATCTTAACACCATATTCAATTGACTGGTCTAATATGAAATTAATCTCAGGAGTGTTACGGAGATTAAGATTCTTAGCAAGCTGTCTTCTTATGAATCCTTCAGCACTCTTTAAGCCCTTGATTGTATCATTAGCTGCTGCCTCATCTCCAAGAACGCTTATATAAGCCTTACATGTCTTTAAATCTGGTGCAACCTCAACTGACACAACTGAAGTCATAAGTCCAACTCTTGGGTCTTTTATCTCACTTCTGATTATGTTGCTTAATTCCTTTAAAACCTCACCATTGATTCTGGTATTCTTAACACTATTTTTACGCATAATTAACCTCTATCCTAACGAGGTACCTCAACCATAATATATGCTTCGAAGGTATCCCCTTCCTGAATTTCATTAAAGCCTTCAACTACGATACCACACTCTGTTCCAGCCTTAACCTCTTTAACATCATCCTTAAAATGCTTCAATGTAGCAACAGGTCCTTCAAATATCTGCTTGCCATCTCTTGAAACTCTGAGCTTAGAATCCTTAGTAATTCTGCCCTCTGTAACAATACATCCTGCGATATTACCAATTCCAGAAGCCTTGAATATCTGTCTTATCTCTGCATGACCGATTACCTGCTCCTCATAGATTGGCTCAAGCATACCCTTGAGGGCTGCCTCAACATCTTCAATTGCATTGTAGATAACTGTATAGAGTCTTAAATCAACCTTTTCTCTGTCAGCAACTATTCTTGCCTGATTATCCGGCTTTACATTAAATCCGATGATAATAGCATTAGAAGCAGATGCAAGTGTTACATCGGACTCGTTGATATTACCAACACCGCCGTGGATAACCTTAACAACAACCTCTTCATTAGACAGCTTTACAAGACTCTGCTTAACTGCCTCTACTGAACCCTGTACGTCAGCCTTGATAATAAGACAGAGTTCCTTGACATTACCAGCCTGAATCTGCTCAAAGATATCGTCAAGTGATACCTTATGCTTAGTATCATCAAGAAGCTTCTTCTTGCCCTCGCTGATGAATGTCTCAGCAACATTTCTTGCCTCTTTATCTGAATCAAATGCCATAATGATTTCTCCGGCATTAGGAACATCTGAAAGACCAAGAATCTCAACTGGTGTAGATGGGCCAGCCTCTTTTAATCTTCTTCCCTTATCATCAACCATAGCTCTGATTTTACCATGGCTTGCACCCGCTGCTACATTATCACCAACTCTTAATGTACCCTTCTGTACAAGGATTGTAGCTACAGGGCCTCTTCCCTTATCAAGCTCAGCCTCGATAACGATACCTCTTGCCTTTCTATTAGGATTAGCCTTAAGCTCATTAACCTCTGCTGTAAGAAGAATCATCTCAAGAAGTTCATCTATACCTTCTTTAGTATGTGCTGATACTGGTACAAATGTTGTTGAACCACCCCAGTCTTCTGATATAAGACCATACTCTGTAAGCTCCTGCTTAACTTTTTCAATGTTGGCATTAGGCTTATCAATCTTATTGATTGCAACGATAATCTCTACGCCTGCTGCCTTTGCATGGTTAATAGCCTCAATTGTCTGTGGCATAACACCATCATCTGCTGCTACTACAAGAATAGCAATATCTGTTGCCTGTGCACCACGCATTCTCATAGCTGTGAATGCCTCATGTCCAGGTGTATCAAGGAATGTGATTGACTGTCCATTGACATCTACTGTATAGGCACCAATCTTCTGTGTGATACCACCAGACTCCTTAGCTGTAACATGTGTCTCTCTGATTGCATCAAGAAGAGAAGTTTTACCATGGTCAACGTGACCCATAACACATACTACAGGTGGTCTTGGAACAAGTGAACCTTCTGGCTCTTCATCTTCCTTTAAGAGCTCTGCGATAACATCAACCTTAACCTCATGTTCACATATGCAGTTAAACTCTAATGCTATCTCCTCTGCTGTATCATAATCAATCTCCTGATTTATAGTAACAATCTTGCCCTGCATAAAGAGCTTCTTAACAACAACTGATGGCTGTACCTTCATCTTGTCTGCAAGTTCTTTGATTGTAAGAGTATCTGGAAGTACAAGCTGCTTGATTGTATCCTCTTCCTTCTCCTCTTTCTTGACAGGCTTCTTCATCTGGCTGTTAGCGAACTTGATATTCTCTTTGTTCTCCACATCCTTCTTTCTATCGTTCTTGTGGTTATCCTTGCCCCAGTCAGCTCTTCTTGAATCTGGCTTAGCCTCGAATACGAATTCTTCCTTTACGCCGCCATCTCTTCTATCATCTCTTCTGTCGTTACGTCTTCCCTGGCCATTATTATTGCCTGGTCTGTCGTTTCTGTAACCACCCTGGCCGCCATTATTGCCTGGTCTGTCATTTCTGTTGAAACGGTCATTATTTCTTGGTCCGTTATTATTATTGCCAGATCTGTCGTTTCTGTAACCGCCCTGACCATTGTTATTATTATTTCTGTAGCCATTGTTGTCTCTATTGCCGTCTCTGTTACCATCCCTGTTGCCACGGAAATTATTGTTCTGGTATCTGTCGTTATTCCTATCACCATTATTGCGGTCATTATTTCTGTCGTTATTTCTGTCGTTATTTCTGTCGTTATTACGATAGTTATTATTTCTGTCACCGTTATTGTTGTTATTTCTGTTGCCAAAACGGTTGTTATTGTTATTATCACGGTTTCTATTGCCAGACTCCTGATTTCTGTTATTCTGGAATCTGTTGTTATTGTTATTATCTCTTCCGCCTCTTGAGCTGTTCTGTGGGAAGAATACCTGTGTAACCTTAGGTTCTTCCTTCTTTTCTTCAGCCTTAGGAGCTGCCTTTACTGGCTCTGGCTTTGCTGGTGCAGATTTTGCCGGTTCAGCCTTCTTTGAATACTTATTACGTATCCTGCTTACCTCATCATCACTAAGCCCGCTCATTGTCTTATATTTCTTGTCCGCAGTATCTAATACATCTGCAATGTCTTTTGAAGATATATTTAACTCTTTTGCTAATTCATATACTCTCATATCAATCCTCCATGCCGCAGTTATAAAACTGCCACATTAATCTAAACTATTACCTAACTGCTTTTGTATCTGTTTACCAAAGCTCTCATCCATAACTGCAAGTGATGCTCTGAATTCTTTTCCTATAGCATGCCCAAGTGTCACCTTATCACTGTACTCATAATATGGAACACTATAGAAGGTACACATATCTCTAAAATTCTTTTTCGTATTATCTGAAGAATCCCCAGCAACTATAACTACTGACGCTTTATGCTGTTTAACAGCCTTCTCTGTTGAAAACTCTCCGCTTGCGACTTTGCCTGCACGCTGTGCAAGTCCTATCATTGATAATGTTTTATCTTGTTTCAAATTTCAAAAAACTCCTTTTCAAGTCCTCATATACAGTCTTTTCAACTGGCATCTTAAATGACCTTTCAAGTCCCTTTGATGATATTGCTTTCTCAAGGCAGTCCGCATTAGGACATATATATGCGCCTCTTCCGTTTTTCTTGCCTGTCTCATCAAGTAAAATCCCCTCATCGCATTTTATTATGCGGACAAGAGATTTCTTATCTTTCATCTGTCTACAGCCTATACACTGTCTCTGAGGTTGTTTCTTTATTGTACCCAAATTCTAATCACTCCCAGCCTGCAAAAAGTTTATTTATTCTTCAACAACATCTGAAGCTTCTTCTGTGAATACTAATTCCTCATCATCAATATCTGACTCTGCTTCCTTAGCGCCATCAGCTTCTACTGCTGACTCACTCTTAATATCAATGCTGTATCCTGTAAGCTTTGCTGCAAGACGGACATTCTGTCCTGCCTTACCAATTGCAAGTGATAACTGCTGGTCTGATACAACAACTGTTGCCTTCTTTGCATTCTCATCATCATAAGCTGATATTGATACAGCCTTTGCTGGGCTTAACGCATTGAATATATACTGTGCTGGATTCTCGCTCCACTCAATTACATCTATCTGCTCATTGCCAAGTTCATTAACGATTGCTCTTACTCTTGCACCGTTAACACCTACACATGCTCCGACTGGATCTACGTTAGGGTCTTCTGCCTTAACAGCAATCTTAGTTCTTGAACCCTCTTCTCTTGCAATGCTTACAATCTTGACAATGCCATCCTTTATCTCAGATACTTCTGACTCAAATAATCTCTTGACAAGTAATGGTGTCTTTCTTGAAACTCTTATAACAAGTGGTCCTGACTTTTCCTTATCGCCGTTAGAATCATCCTGCTGCTTATTATTACCATTAGAAACCTCTAACACATAAAGCTTGATTCTGTCGCCTCTCTGGAATGTCTCGCCCTTAACACACTCATTCTTCTTAAGTGTTGTCTGTGTCTTGCCAATATCAACTAAAACATTGCCTCTCTCATCAATTCTCTGGACAATACCTGTTATAATCTCATGTTCCTTTGAATGATACTCATTGTAGATAGCAGCTTTCTCTTCTTCTCTTATCTTCTGGACGATTGTGCCCTTGGCATTCTTAGCTGCTCTTCTTGAGAACTCTTCTGATTTGATTTCAACCTTTACTGTATCACCAACATTGCAATATGGGCTGATTTTTCTTGCATCAGCTAAAAGTATCTCTTTACCATATGGGATATTTAACTTCTGGCTCTTCTTGATATCCTCTGTTGTCTCGCCTGGTGTAAGCTCATCAACTACAGTTCTTACTGCATATATGTGGAAATCTCCTGTAATTCTGTCAAGTGAAACCTCACAATTATCCACTGTGTTAAACTGCTGCTTGAACTCCTCACGTAATGACTTCTCGATTGTATCAAGCATTACCTCTTTGCTGATTCCATTCTCTTTCTCCAACGCATCAAGTGCTGATATTAATTCTTTGCTCATTGTATCCTCCTTCGCCTCTTAGCTTAATTAATCGCAAAATGCTAATGATATTTTAGCAATATTTTTTCTATCCAATGTATACGAATCACCATTATCACCTTCAAGCGTAACAGTGTTCTCATCAAATGCTGACAACACGCCAGTGTATTCTTTAGCTTTATCAACCGGCTTATATAACTTAACATCTACAAGCTTGCCTATAGATCTCTTATAGTCTTTCTCTTTCTTTAAAGGTCTTGTAAGACCAGGTGAGCTTACTTCAAATATATACTGCTCGCTGATATAATCTTCTCTGTCAAGTATCTCATTGAATGCCCTGCTTATCTCTTCGCAGTCATTGACAGATATTCCACCATCTTTATCAATGTAGACTCTTAAGTACCACTCGCTTCCTTCTTTTACAAATTCAACATCAACAAGTTCAAAGCCTTTCTCATCTACTAACGGCTGAATCAGTTCCTCAGTCTTTGATTCATAGCTTTCACTTTTGCTCATCCATTCATCACCTTTCTAACGTATTCAATTGTAATCATTGCATAATCACGCAAAAGGAGTGGACACAATGTCCACTCCTTTCAAGTAAAATATACAGTAGCCAATAGGGGAATCGAACCCCTGTTTCCGCCGTGAGAGGGCGGCGTCTTAACCGCTTGACCAATGAACCGGACAAGTGATACTATAACACCCTCTCACAAAAAATGCAAGTACTTTTTTTATATTTTTTGATTTTTTTGAAAAAAATATATTATTACGTCAATTTTGCCCGAAAAACTGCGGGTTTACGCCTCATATCCATTTGGATTATTTTTCTGCCATCTCCAGGAATCTTCACACATCTCGCGGATTCCGTACTGTGCCTTCCAGCCAAGTTCTCGCTCTGCCTTAGACGGATCACAATAGCAGGTTGCAATATCTCCCGCTCTTCTCGGCTTAATCACATATGGAATCTTTACTCCATTTGCCTCCTCGAAGTTCTTCACAATATCTAATACACTGTAGCCGTGACCGGTTCCGAGATTATAGATGCCAAGTCCGATTTTTTCCTCAATCTTCTTTAATGCCTTTACATGGCCAAGTGCAAGGTCTACCACATGGATATAATCTCTCACACCTGTTCCGTCCGGCGTATCATAATCATTGCCGAACACTCCAAGCTCTTTTAATTTGCCGACTGCCACCTGTGTCACATACGGCATCAGGTTATTCGGGATACCGTTTGGATTCTCCCCTAACATACCGCTCTTATGCGCACCAATCGGGTTAAAGTAACGGAGCAGAATCACATTCCATTCCGGGTCAGCCTTCTGGATATCGGTTAAAATCTGCTCTAACATGGATTTCGTCCAGCCATACGGGTTGGTGCACTGTCCCTTCGGGCACTCTTCCGTAATCGGAATCTCTGCCGGGTCTCCGTAAACAGTGGCCGAAGAAGAGAAAATGATATTCTTGCAGCCGTTCTTTCGCATTTCATCCACCAGTGTTAAAGTTCCTGCGATATTGTTGTTATAGTATTCCCATGGTTTTGCTACAGATTCCCCAACTGCTTTTAGTCCCGCAAAATGAATGCAGCTATCGATTTTTTCTTTTTCAAAAATTGTCTGTAAAATGGTTCTGTCTAAAATGTCTCCTTTATAAAAGGTAACCTTCTTCCCCGTCAGTTTCTCTACACGCTCTAATGATTTCTCTGATGCGTTGCTCAAGTTATCAAGCACAACCACTTCATAACCTGCATTTAATAACTCCACACAAGTGTGACTACCGATATAACCGGCTCCTCCGGTAACTAAAACTGCCATATTCCCTCTTCCTTTCTTCTAACTATCTTACTTCCTTTTACATGACTATATCTTATCTCATTCTGCCCGGATTGTATAGCCAAAAATGTATAAATTATATGTAAAAATGTTGCGCACACCGCTTTTTCTTTTTATAATAGAGATTACAGGAAACTTTTTAAAGGAGTATTTCCATGAACAAAAATTATAAAAATTCCTATAAGGTAACGGAAAAGGAGTTAGTCTCCCTCTCCGTCTATAACGTTGGATTTCAAAAATGTGACCCTCTGCATCAATGGGGCCCCGGTATCCGGGATCACTACCTGATTCACTATATCATCTGCGGTCATGGCTTCTACCAGGTCGGCGGTCAGACCTACGCCCTGCACGCCGGTGACAGCTTTTTAGTTTATCCCAACACCGAGGTTCTCTACTATGCCGACCGCAGTGACCCCTGGGAATATGCGTGGGTCGGTTTTACCGGAAGTGACGCCTCCATGATTCTAAAAGCAACGGACTTTTCACCATCCCATCCCATCATCGCAGATACGCCCTCCGGCGATGCCATCCACCGGCAGATTCTTCACATCTATGATGCAAGAGGCAACGAATTTGAACATGCTGTGGAAATGACCGGTCGTCTCTATACCATGCTGGCATTGTTTCTGCACGGCGCAACCTCCTCCGAAAGCCGCAATTCGACCAACAGTTATGTCCAGAAAGGAATTGAATATATTTCTTCCAATTACTCCTATGCAATTACCGTGGAAGACATTGCAGACTATGTGGGTGTCAGCAGAAGTCATCTGTTCCGCTCTTTTGAAACAGTACTGGGGCAGTCCCCAAAAGAATATCTGACAGACTTTCGCTTGAAACAGGCATGCTATCTGCTTGAACACTCTGACCTCTCCATTACGGCGATTGCAAATTCTCTGGGCTTTGACAACAGCCTGTATTTTTCCAAAACATTTCATAAAAAAAAGGAGATGTCCCCGAAGGATTACCGGAAACAATTCCGGTAATTCTTCGGGGCATCGCCCTTTTCTCCCACTTTTATGCAATTGTAAATTTTGCAATCTCCTGATTTAACGCCTCCGCCAATACCGCAACTTCCTGACCGGAGGTTGCCAGTTTCGTAATGGATGTATTCTGCAGATTCACAGACGCAGACGCCTCCTCCATACATGCCGCATTCTCCTCTGACAATGCCGACAAATCATTAATGACATCAATAATGTTTTTGCGGCTCTCCTTCATTTCCTTAGTGGAATCTGCAAGCACATTGCATTTCTGTTCCATCTGAAGGATTGTCGAAGTAATCTCCTCAAATTTACTTCTTGTCTGTTCCACGCTCTCGCTCTGCTCGACCGTTGTCTGTTCCATCAGTGCAATGTTCTCGACTGCTTCCTTCATTTTATCCAGCAGCTCATGTACCACTGCCTCAATCTCATTCGTCAAGAGATTCGTTTCCTGTGCCAGATTTCCAATCTCTGTTGCCACCACAGCAAAACCTCTTCCCGCCTCTCCGGCTCTTGCCGCCTCAATAGAGGCATTCAATGCCAGAAGATTTGTCTGGGATGCAATTCCACGGATTTGTTCACTTGCACCTTTAATCTTATCTGCCTGTCCGCTTGTCTCTTCCATTACCCTGTGTACCAGTTTGGAATTTTCATTGTTTGCAGAAGTCTTGTCCACTAAAACATCGAGCACTTCTACTCCCTGATGTTCAATCGTCTCCACAGAACCAGCCGCCTCAAAGAGCCGTCCCATATTCTCTTCCACGTTTTCAATAAGGTCACTGAGCTTGCCCACCTGCACACTTCCCTCGGTTGTCTGCTGTGCCTGTGTCGTTGCGCCCGCTGCCACATCTTCCACTGTTTTGGACAACTGCGAACTGCTGTCGCTTACTTCTGTGCAGATTCCGGAAAGTTCCTCTGACTGTCCCATCATTTTTTCTGCAACATCATGAATATTTGCAATCATTGCTGTAAGTTTTTCCTGCATATTCAAAAAGCTTGTGCTTATCAGTCCGATTTCATCCGGACGTTTAGCATATCGTTCAATCAAAGTCCGGTTTTTCATTGTAAGATTATACTGTGCCATCTGTTGGATTTCCGGTGCCAGTGCACTGATTGGTGCAAGTAACATCAGACGGATTCCCACTATCAACAGAATAATAATAA
>URGC01000070.1 GCA_900547255.1 uncultured Eubacterium sp.
TTGAGTTTAATGGACCTGCAATCGTTGCTGACAAGCTTACTTACCAGACAACACAGCCAGACGTATTCGTAGGTGGAGATGTATACACAGGACCAAGATTTGCGATAGATGCAATTGCAGCGGGCAAGCAGGGATGTGTATCAATCCACAGATTTGTTCATGAGGGACACAGCCTAACAATCGCAAGAGATTTAAGACAGTTCACAGAGCTTGATAAGAGCAATATTGTTGTTGACAGTTATGATAATTCTAATAGACAGGTACCGGGAAGAAAGCCTGGTGTTGCAAAGGATACATTCAGAGATTTAAGAGAGCCATTAACAGAGGAGCAGGTTAAGAAGGAAGCTTCAAGATGCTTAGAATGTGGCGCATCTATAGTAGATCCTAACAAATGTATCGGATGCGGTGTCTGTACAACTAAATGTGAATTTGATGCCATACATCTTAGCAGGGATATTCCAGAAGCGAGCCGTATGACTAAGTCAGAGGACAAGCTCAAGAAGATTCTTCCATATGCTGCAAAGAGGGCAGTTAAGATTAAGTTCAGCAAAGAAAAATAATATATTAATTTACTAATGAAGGGAGCGGTTTTATGTTATTCCAGATTTACGGCGATAACGCCATGTACCAGTTATTAGGCTGGGTATTAGTATTTGCAGGTCTTGTTATCTGCAACGAAATTGCAAGACGTACTAAATGGGGAGGAATGTTATTCTTCGTAATTATTCCAATCGCACTTACAGTTTACTTTATTGCAATTGCAATCGGTGCCAGGACAGGAGCTGAATGGGCACTCAAGAACGATACTTATATGTATATGAACGGATGGTTCCATTATGCTAAGCTTTATGCAGCTACAGCAGGATGTATCGGTTTCATGATGTTAAAGTACAAATGGAGTATCGGTTCAACAGAATGGTTTAAAGTATTCCCATTCGTAATCGTAGCTATTAACATTCTTATTGCAGTCGGCAGCGACTTCGAGTCAGCAGTTAAAGGTGGCATGACAGGTGGCTGGTGGTACTCTGACGAAGGAGTATGGCTGTATGGTGGCTGGTGGAACTGGCTCAACGGTATCGCTGGTCTTATCAATATCATGTGTATGACAGGCTGGTGGGGAATTCATCAGTCAAAGAAGAAAGACGATATGCTTTGGCCAGATATGACAGTTTGGTTTATTGTTGCTTATGATCTGTGGAACTTCACATATACATACAACAACCTTCCAACACATACATGGTACTGTGGTGTAGCACTTCTTCTTGCTCCAACATTTGCTAATGCACTCTGGAACAAGGGTGGCTGGATTCAGAACCGTGCTAACACACTTGCTATATGGTGTATGTTTGCCCAGGTATTCCCACTCTTCCAGATTAACACAAAGTGCTCAGTACTCCCAGTATTATATGAGAACACAGGTGCCATTAATGGTATGCAGTTAAGCTCATTTACACAGGAGCAGATGAACGCTTTCGGTGCTAACCCTAAGATGCAGGGTATCATGGCTATCATCGCATTAGTTGCAAACGTTATCTGTATCGCAGTTATCATCAAGAGAGCTGTAGAGCAGAAGAAGAACCCATACAAGAACGATATCTGGGTTGGTACAAAGGATTACGAAGCAGCTATGAAGAGAGCTATCGACTAATTTTCTACTGATAAGTAAAGAAAAACAAAAAACTTTGCTGTGACAATACCATGTGGTATAATGGACGCTGTAGCTTGATAATATTCGGGCTGCAGCGTCCAAAGTTATATAAGGAAGGATAATTAAATGAGAATAATAGAAGTTAAACAGAGTATATATGCAGACAATGACGCAGATGCAGAGAAATTACGTCAGGAATTAAAGCAGGAAAAGACATTTTTACTTAACCTTATGTCTTCACCAGGAGCAGGAAAGACTACGACACTTGTGTCTACAATTAATAAATTATCAGATGATTTAAAGATTGGTGTTATGGAGGCAGATATTGATTCTGATGTTGATGCGCTTACTATCGCTGATAAGACTAAGGCGAAGACAATTCAGATTCATACAGGTGGAATGTGCCATCTTGATGCTGATATGACAAGACAGGGCGTGAGAGAGCTTGGTACTAAAGAGCTTGACCTTGCAATCCTTGAAAATGTTGGAAATCTTGTATGCCCAGCAGAATTTGATACAGGAGCAGCTAAGAATGTCATGATTCTTTCAGTTCCAGAGGGACATGACAAGCCTCTTAAATATCCACTTATATTTACAGTATGTGATGCACTTATCATCAATAAGATAGACGTTCTCCCATATTTTGACTTTGACATGGATAAGGTTAAGGAATATGCTCTTAAGAGAAATCCTAACCTTAAGATATTCCCAATCTGTGCAAAGACAGGAGAGGGTGTTGATGAGTGGTGCAACTGGCTTAAGGAACAGGTTATTGAGTGGAATAAATAATAGTATAATAAACAAGTAGGTGGTTCTATGACTAAGAAGCAGCTTGCTCTTGAAGTAATTGACAGATTAAAAAAAGAATATCCAGATGCGGAGTGCAGCCTTGATTATGACGAGGCGTGGAAACTGCTTGTAAGTGTCAGGCTTGCAGCGCAGTGTACAGATGCAAGAGTTAATGTTGTTGTTCAGGATTTGTATGCCAAATTCCCGACAATTGAGGCGTTAGCCAATGCAGAGGTATCAGATATTGAGGATATCGTGCGCCCATGCGGCTTGGGAAAAAGCAAGGCGAAAGATATCAGCGCATGTATGAAGATGCTTCATGAAAAATATAATGACAAAGTACCAGATGACTTTGACAAGCTGCTTGAGCTGCCGGGCGTTGGAAGAAAGAGTGCCAATCTTATAATTGGTGATGTATTTGGCAAACCAGCAATAGTTACCGATACACATTGTATCCGTCTGTGCAACAGAATAGGTCTTGTAAATAATGAAAAAGACCCTAAAAAAGTAGAGATGGCATTGTGGAAGATAGTCCCACCAGAGGAAGGCAATGGACTTTGCCACAGATTTGTAGAACACGGCAGAGCCGTATGTACAGCCAGAACCAAACCCTATTGTGATAAATGTTGTCTTAGTGACATATGCCATGAACACTTGTACATTGGTATGCCATGAACACTTAATGGAGGAAAAGTATGTATAGAGAAGAATCTCTTGAAGATATATCTGATGGAAAACTATATACAGATAATGATATGGTGAAGGCTGATACGGCGGGCTGTGTGGGCTGCAGGCAGGTCTGCTGCCACGGAATGGATAAATCTATCGTGTTAGACCCATTTGATGTACACAGGCTGACTACAAGGCTTAATATGACGATGGAGCAGCTTTTAGATGGTTTTGTGGAGATTAATATCGTTGATGGCATAATGCTTCCTAATATGGCGATGAATAAAGAGACAGGTTCATGTTCATTTCTTGATGAAAAGAATATGTGTAAGATACATACAGCACGTCCGGGAGTGTGCAGGTTATTTCCGCTGGGACGATACTGGGAAGATGAGACACATTTTAAGTATATATTACAGAAAGGTCAGTGTAATAAAGATAATCTGGCTAAGATAAAAGTTAAAAAATGGATTAACAGCGAGTATGGCGGCAGATATGATGAATTTATATCAAACTGGCACAGGTATCTTGTTAAGATTAAATCATCTGCGGCACAGATAAAAGATTCTGAAGCGAGAGATGAGATTGATAATAATACAGCCCAGACTCAGATTCGTACAATATGTATGTATACGTTAAAGACATTTTTTATGACACCATATGGAACTGATGATGAATTTTTTGAATTAATCGGACAAAGAATTGATATGGCGTTAAAGGCTATGGGAATGGATGATTAAAGGAGGTTACATATGCGCAGCGTATTATTCAGCATTGGCAAATTAAATGTACCGGGTTATGGATTCATGATTGGAATTGGATTCATTGTGGCACTTCTTGTAGGCGAGTACAGAGCTAAGAAGAAAGGACTTAATCAGGAAAGCGTTATAGATATGGCAATAATTGCTATTTTGTGCGGATTTCTGGGCGCAAAGCTTCTGTATGTTATCGTGAACTTTCAGGAGTTTATTGAGGCACCGGGAAGCGTTCTTGGAAGGGCAGGATTTGTAGTTTATGGCGGTATTATAGCAGGAGTGCTCTGCTGTCTTCTGTACTGCCATATCAAGAAATTAAGTTTTTTGCAGTATTTTGACCTTATTATTCCAGAGGTTGCGATTGCACAGGGATTTGGAAGAATTGGATGCTTTCTTGCGGGATGCTGTTATGGAAGACATACAGATTCAGCATTTGGTGTTATATTTCCAGAGGGGAGCCTTGCACCAGCAGGAGTTAAGCTGATTCCAACACAGCTTATATCAGCAGCAGGAGATATCCTGTTTGCAGTTATTCTTATAGTTATATCTGCCAAAGCCGGTGAGGCATCAGCTTCTGGGTCAAAGAAATTTGGACATGTGGCTGGTGATATAGGATGCCTTTATCTGTGGATGTATGGAATTGGAAGATTTCTTATAGAGTTTTTGAGAGATGATTACAGAGGTGCTGTCGGAGCATTATCAACATCACAGTTTATATCTTTGTTTATGGTGCTTGGCGGAATTGTCCTGTTTGTATTTAACAGAAGAAATGCTGGCAAAGAAAAAAAGAGTAAGAGTAAATAAGTATTTAAAACATAAAATAAGCTGCACATCGGCAAGGTGTGCAGCTTATAATTATATATTATGATGTTGGGGTCAAAAAACCTCTTGACCCTGGTATCATATTATAATACCTTAGATAAGAAGTCTTTAAGACGTGCTGTCTGAGGATTCTCAAAGAGTTCTTTAGGGATATTCTCCTCGGAGATAACACCATCAGAGAAGAACATCGCTCTTGTGGCAACTTCCTTGGCAAATCCCATCTCATGTGTAACGATAAGCATTGTCATGCCTGAATCAGCAAGTTCCTTGATGATTGAAAGAACTTCGCCAACCATCTCAGGGTCAAGGGCAGAAGTAGGCTCATCAAATAACATAACCTCTGGATTCATAGCCATTGCGCGGGCAATAGCCACACGCTGTTTCTGACCGCCTGAGAGCATATCTGGGTACTGGTCAGCCTTTTCCTTTAATCCAACCCTGTCGAGGAGTTCCAAGGCTTTAGCTTCCGCTTCAGCCTCAGTCATAACCTTTAACTGGACAGGTGCTAACATTACATTTTTCTTGACAGTCATATTAGGGAAAAGATTAAAATTCTGGAATACCATTCCAAGCTTTTCTCTGATTTCATTGATGTTGACCGACTTGTCTGTGAGGTCTGTATCATGGAAATATACATGTCCCTCAGTTGGAGTCTCTAACATATTAAGTGAACGTAAAAATGTTGATTTACCGCAGCCAGAAGGTCCGATAATCGCAACAACCTCACCTTTTCTTACAGTTGTGCTTATACCATTAAGTACAACATGGTCGCCGTAAACCTTCTTCAGATTCTCAACACGTAAGATTACATTCCAGTCCTTTTCGGCATTATCTGTGTTATTAGAATTAACATTGATATTAGTATCATTATTATTATTCATATTATCTGCGCTCATTGCTTCTTAATCTCCTTTCAAGCTTCTTTACAAGTGATGAAAGAATCACAACCAATACAAGGTATATAAGAGCTACTGTAAAGAGTGGAAGCATTGCATCGTATGTGATACTTCTTACGATATCACCACCACGGGTAAGATCTGTAAGACCGATGTAACCACTGATTGAAGTCTCTTTTAACAGAACGATAAATTCGTTAGCCAGGGCAGGAAGTACATTTTTGAATGCCTGTGGCAGAATTACGTATCTGAATGTCTTGTTATATGGAAGTCCAAGACTTCGTGCCGCCTCAAACTGACCATTGTCAATTGACATAATTCCTGAACGGAATATCTCAGCAACATAAGCACCAGAGTTGATACCGAAAGCAAGAATTGCAACGATAATTTTGTTGATGCTCACTGAGCCGAATATAATGTAATAGATAATCAGAAGCTGTACCATCGTAGGTGTACCACGGATTACAGTAATATATACATTACATATGAAGTTGGCGATATTAAGACCACCAGATTTGTCGTGTGTTGAACGGATAACAGCTACGATAAATCCTAATACAATACCCATAAGTGCAGCGAAGAATGCGATAAGAATAGTATTCTTAAGACCTGTAAGTAAGTACTGGTATCTGTTATCTGTCAGGAAATCGTTCTTGAATTTTTTAACAATGCTCTGGTTCTCAGCGATTGCCTCATTGTCTCTTACAATAATAACCTGATAAGATGTTGTGTAAGACTTGGAGAAATCGATATTTTTAAGTCTATCGGCTGTTACAGTCATACCGGCAGCACCGAAGTCAGCCTTGCCTGACTGTACTGCTGTGATGATTGAATCAAACTCCATATCTTCAATCTTTAAGTTCATTCCAAGGTAATCAGCGATTGCAGTTGCAAAGTCAACGTCAATACCTTTGATAGTTCCATTATCGTAGTACTCATATGGCTTGAAATAAGCATTAGTTGCCATTACAAGTGTACCTTTGCTGTGGTCTGTTCCCGCAGGAGTTACGTAAGGTGTCTTTCCTGCGTTGTCGCCAATGTAATTGTCAAGAATCTTCTGTACTGTGCCGTTAGCTGAAAGATAATCTATCGCCTCATCAATAGAAGCCTTGAGGTCAGGTCTGCTCTTAGAGATACATATTGCGTAATCCTCAATTGCAAATTCCTCATCAAGAATCATAAGGTCATGATTAGTCTCAACAAATGACTTGGCTGGCATCTGGTCAATGACTACCGCATCAATCTTTCCCTGCTTTAATGCAGTTACTGCATCATTACCTTTGTTAAATCGCTCTACAGTAGTGTTAGAACCATCATCTTCCATGTCACTTACTAATGTATCGCCTGTTGTACCAAGCTGGACACCGATTTTCTTGCCAGATAAATCATCTACCGAAAATACAGTGTTTTTGGCAACCTTGCCACATCCGGCAAGTCCACAGACGGATAGCACTAACATAGATAGAAGTACTAATTTTTTTAGTTTTCCGTACATGTTTCTTCTCCTTGTTTATATTATTTTATAGAAGATTATACACAAAAACATGTTGTCTCACAATACAAATAAGGCTAAAATATTATTTATGAAGATTAGAACACCTTATTATTATAAAGATTTCAAATGTATAGCCGGAGACTGCACAGATACATGCTGTGCGGGCTGGGATGTTGACGTGGATGAGGAGTCATACAGATACTATAAGTCCGTTAAGGGAGAATTTGGCAAGAGGTTAAAGAGTGTCATGGTGCCGGAAGAAGAAGGAGGATGCACATTTACACTGACCGAGGATAAAAGATGTCCGTTCCTTAATGATAAGAATCTGTGTGACTTATATATTGCGCTTGGAGAGGAGCATCTGTGTGAGACATGCGATGAATTCCCAAGATTTATCAATGAATATGGCAATGTCAGGGAGATAGGAATAGCTCCGTCCTGCATAACTGCCGGGGAGCTTATGTTTGCTGACAGGCAGAAGATGCATTTTGATGAATATGAAGACGGAAAACCTGTAGATATGTACAATGATATAGATGCATTTCTGTACATGCAGCTATGTAATGCAAGAAAACTTGCATTCGACATAATAGACCATGAGGAATTCAGTGTTGATGAGGTCTGTATTATATTGCTGGAATTTGCCAGACAGATTCAGAAGCATATGGATGATGAGAGGGATGACCTTATCGCATCTGTTGTCAAACGATTTAAAGATACGGATTATTGCAGAAATGTAGTAAATTCATGCAAAAAGAAGATAAAAACTGATAACGATAAGCAACGTGAAGCTGGCAGAGCAGGTGCAGGAAGCAGATATATTGATGCGGTTTCTAAGTTTTTTGATTCGTTCAAGGGCATGGAAGTTATCAATAAAGACTGGCTTATCTACGTGGATAAGGAAAGAGCATTTGAGCAGGATATGGATTATGCAGAGTCTGATGAGAGAAATAGAGATTGTGAATGTGCAGATGAGAAGTATAGGGATGCTCTTAAGGGATTTAAGAATTATTACAAGGATAAAGAGTACCAGTTCAGACAGCTTCTTGATTACTATGTATACAGATATTTTCTGGACAGCGTGTATGACATTAATCTTATGTTAAAGATTAAAAATGCGGTTGTTGGATTTTTGATTGTAAGGCAGCTTAATATGGTGTGCTGGCATGAGAAGGGCTGTACAGAATATGATGAACATGTTGACATAGCACATCTTTATTCAAGACAGTTTGAACATTCATATACGAATTTTGAGGTGTACTCGGATTATTATATGAGAAAGAGATGTTATAGTACTAAGATGCTTGAGGGGCTTTTGTTATATGAAGATTGATAATATAAGCAAAAGATATGGAAGACAGCAGGTTCTTGATGGTGTGAATCTTGAAATCAATCCGGGTGAGTCTGTGTGTATAGCTGGAACCAATGGATGCGGCAAATCAACTCTCCTTAAGATAATTGCAGGTGTCATAAAGGCTGATGGTGGAAATATAACTTATGGAGCTGGTAATGTGCGAATTGGTTATGTGCCACAGGAGTCACCGCTTATCGACGAGCTGACAGTGAGGGACAATCTGAAGTTCTGGTTCTGCTCTGGCGGCAGCAGGGTTGAGAAAATGTGCAGCGAAGGATATATTGGCAGACTGGATATATCATCATATATAGACAAGAGGGTGTCAAAGCTGTCTGGTGGAATGAAGAAGCGTGCAAGTATTGCATGTGCATGTGGCAATAATCCAGATATTCTTATAATGGATGAGCCGGGGGCATCGCTTGACCGTGAATTCAAGGCTGTTATACGTGATTTTGTGAAGGCATTTACCGGGGAAGGCGGCATTGTGCTGTTTTCAAGCCATGAGGATGCAGAGATTACTATGGCAGACAGGATTGTTGTGCTTCGGGATGGTAAGATATGCGTGTAAAGATAAAAATGTATGTGGCATTGCTGGTTTTAAGGATGAAGCAGGCAGTGACATTTATGCCAAGAGCTATTCTTGGAACGGTTCTTTTTATTATACTGCTGGTTCTTGGAACTATCGGAATCAAGACGACAAGCGAGCTTGGAGGTGCGGCTGCTGAAAAGCTTAAAGTTGCGATATGTCTGGATACGGGCAGTACATCTACAATCAATATGCCGATTGTCGGTGATGTTGATGAGTCAGTGTATATAAAAATGGCGGTTGATTATGTTGGCAGTATGGATTCGGTAAAAAATATCGGTGAGTTTGAGTACTGTGATGATGAAACGGCTGCTGTGGAGAAGTTAAAAAATGGTGAATATGCGGCGGTTGCTGTGATACCATCTGATTTCATAAGCAAGATAATATCGGGCAATGGAAGACCCGCAAGAATTATATTTGCAGGCAGCGGAACTAATGTGTCGTCAGCATTATTTCAGGAGATGATTAAAGCGGGTGCGGAGGATGTATCATCTGCCCAGATTGGAATATATGCGGTTGATGACATGATTAATGAGTATTTTAACGGTGTTATCAAGCTGTATCAGGCAGAAATGGAGCTGAATGCAGAGTATTTTTCTTATGCCCTTGACAGGAGCGCATATATAACGACTGAGTATGTGTCAGGAGGCAGGGGGCTTTCTGTTGTGCAGTCGTTTGTGTGTACAGGAATTATGGTAATAATGGCTATGGGTGGTGTGCTCAGTGCCCAGTGCCTGTACCCTGATAAATATGAATTCAGGTGTATGCTCAGGCAGAGGAGAATACCGGCGTTTGTTTCATTTTTAACAAAGGTTATAGCGGTGTCTTTGGTGTCATCTGTGATATATGCAGTTATATATCTGCTTGTGTGTCTTTCGGCGATGCGTTATCCGGATGTGGCTGGGATTATAACGGCGGTTGATGGATTCAGTGCATACACAGGTGCAGGCATGATGCAGGCATTTGGCAACATATTTAAGGGCATGTTATGTATGGTGGCGGCGGTTGTCATTAATTATGTAGTGGCGGCACTGGTATACGCATTGTCTATTGGAAAGGAAGGCACGCAGGGGGATGGATTTTCAGGCATAATTGTTCTGTGTATTATCAATCTTCTTATGTTTCTGGCATCTGGATGCCTTATAGCGCAGGCGCTGCTTCCAGACTGGATTGCACGTATTGGCAGTGTGCTTCCAGCAAAATGGATACATGACCTTGTTAAGGTTATGCTGATAGGGTAAGGGTTAGCTTCGTATGAATATGAAAAGGCTTATAATATGGTTCTGGCTTCTTGTTAAGAAGACTATGAGAACGCCGCTGATGGTGGTGTTATTAATATCAATGCCGGCTGCTGCGTGCATCGGGCTGGGATTTACTACTGGTACATTTGAAAGAATTGCTGGTGTCAGTCAGAATGGTGGCAATAGTGACAGACCTTCTGCGGCGGTATATGTCAGTGATAGTGATGAGGTGGCAGTTAAAGTGGTTGATAATCTGTGCCAGCTAAATGGTGCGGTAAGATATTACCGCGTTGATGACAGTGATAAGTTCTATAATGATGTTAAGTCGGGGACGGCTGATTTTGGATATATAGTCAGGGACAGGCTTACAGAGAGACTTGATAACAAAAGCTATAGAGGTGTAATAAGGCTTGTTACCAATGATTCTTCCTATATAACATCTATTTCTAATGAAATTGTGTTTAAGGAGCTTTTTAAGGTATATTCTCTTAATATTGCGGTTAATTATGTGGAGTCAAAGAAGGAGTTTGATTCTATGAGACAGCAGGCAATAGCGGAACTGACAAAAAGATATGAAGGATATAGCATGAATGATGACATATCTTATTTTAGATTTGAGGTGGCAGATGATGATGGAGGAAGCAGTGAGCTTGAAGCTGTGGCTGTGAATTTTCCGATAAGGGGAATTCTTGGGGTTATGGTTATGATAGCTGCCATGTCGGGCGGTGTTATGTATTGCCGTGACAGGAAAAAGGGCATATTTATGGCACTTACAAGGAAAATGTCATATGCCGGAGCTGTTTTATATGTGGCAGTTCCGACTATTCTGTTTGCAATATCGGCAGAAATTTCAATGCTGATATTGGGAGAGGCGGCTTTTCCGGGTGAAGCAGTGAGCATGATATTATATGTATTTATCCTGGTTATAGTTAACAGTCTGATTGCACTTATTGTAAGGGATGCAAGCGTGTTTGCAGGTGCGATTCCTGTGTGCATGGTCGCAAGTCTTGTGTTCTGCCCGATATTCTTTAATCTGACAGGGGTTATGCCTGTTATAAGGTATCTTAGTTACCTGTTGCCGGTGAGTTATTATCTGTAAGGCGGCGCGGACATAGGGAATCTTAATTGCACAAGGGCACAAGTGATTGAAAGTAATGCAGGGTATGATTGTTGACTGATGGAAAATGCCAGGATGTGATTACGGATTGATGGGAAGGAATAGATATGATTGTGGGACTGATGAATGTGTCGGCGATGTTTGATGATGAGGTATTGTATCAGAGATGCATGAGTGTTGTAAGCGAGGACAGAAGAATAAAGGCGGCAAAGTACAAGAATCATAAGGATAGCTGCCGGAGTGTCGGAGCGACGGTACTGCTTAATGTAATTCTTAGAAAATATGTTGAAGGGGAGCTCAAAAATAGTGATGAACTTAGATGTCATGGTCTGTATGTGATTAAACTGCCGGAAGCAGTGGGGATGGTTGATAATAAATACAACTGGAATATGAAATATTCAGGCAAAGGCAAACCAGAATTTGACTGGGATAAGATAAAAGAAAGCTATAATGATGGCGGGGGAGTATGTACGGATTCTATACATTTTAACATGTCACATGCTGGTAATTATGTAGTATGCGTAGTTGCTGATTCATGTGTTGGAATAGATATAGAAGGAAAACGCAGGATAAGTGAATCTGTTGCAAGACGGTATTTTACTCAGTCAGAACGTGAATATATCAAGTCAGATGATGATTTTTTTAAGCTGTGGACATTCAAGGAAGCACTGGGAAAATACAGCGGTCAGGGAATTATGTCGTCAATACAGACAAGTGAGGATGATTTAGAGGACAATGTGAATGTTAGAAGATATGAATATGACGGATATCAGATATGCGTGGTAGGTGGACAGCACAGTGTTATAGGTGAGTAGTTTACGTGTGTGTTCATTATGATATTGCTACCTGTAATATTATCACAAAGAGATTTTGGATTTATTTTCAATTTACAACGTGAAAAATCCAAAATCACAGAATTATTGCTTGAAATTTGAAGAAAATGGCTCGATTATATAAAAGGTCTGAAAAAATCCAAACTTTGATAGTTTCTTGGATTTTTCAGACCCTTTTCTTGTATTCAGCCAAATTAAAAATTTTGAAGGCTTATTTTTGGTGATTTTGGATTTTAGAGGATTTATCGCCAGAAAAATCCGAAATCATAATAGTTTAAAATTACTTGCATTACTTGCTGTTGTTAATAGCAGCTTCAATGAATCCCTTGAACAATGGATGTGGTCTGTTAGGTCTTGACTTAAGCTCTGGATGAGCCTGTGTACCAACGAACCAAGGATGATCAACAACCTCAACCATCTCAACAATTCTTCCGTCAGGAGAGATACCTGAAAGCTTCATTCCATTCTCAACTAATACATTACGGTAGTCATTGTTAACTTCATAACGATGACGATGACGCTCATGTATAGTCTCCTCGCCGTAGAGCTTGTAAGCAATACTTGTTTTATCAAGAACACAAGGATATGAACCAAGTCTTAATGTTCCACCGATATCATCAATGCCTTCCTGATCTGGCATAAGATGGATGACTGGGTGAGTTGTCTCTGGCATAAGTTCGCTGCTGTGTGCATCGTCATAGCCAACTACGTGGCGGGCAAATTCAACAATTGAAAGCTGCATACCAAGGCAGAGACCAAGGAAAGGAATCTTGTTCTCTCTAGCGTACTGGATAGAATCAATCATACCCTCAATTCCTCTGTCACCAAATCCACCAGGAACGATAATACCTGAAACATCGCCAAGCATCTCAGCAACATTG
>URGC01000071.1 GCA_900547255.1 uncultured Eubacterium sp.
CCGAGGTGTTGGACTTGATGTTGTTAAGTCTAAGATTGAAGCTCTTGGTGGTGATGTTGAAGTTAAGTCAGTATACGGAGAGGGAAGTACATTCATAATCAGACTTCCACTTACACTTGCTATTATACAGGCTCTTATGGTTAAGCTTGGAGATGAGAAGTTTGCTATATCTCTTGGCTCAATCCAGACAATCGAGGATATTCCAGTAAGTGAGATTAAGTATGTACATGCTAAGGAAGTTATCCATTTAAGAGGAAGCGTAATACCTCTTATCAGATTAAGAGAGCTTCTTGATGTTCCAGGAGAGATGGAACAGCAGGATACTATTACAGTTGTTATTGTAAGCAAGGGTGATAAGCTTGCAGGTCTTGTCGTAGACAGCCTTATCGGACAGATGGAAATCGTTATTAAGTCATTAGGCAAGTATATTAATATCAACAAGATGATTAGTGGTGCAACAATCCTTGGTGATGGTTCAGTAGCGTTAATCATTGATGCTAACACACTTGTTTAATTATATTGATAGATTGAAAGGAATAGGGTGACTATCTATGGAAGAAGTTAAAGCAATTAGTAATAGTGATAATAGTGTAGATACAGTACAGTATATAGTTGTTAATATTGGTAATGAGCAGTATGGTATCAATATCCAGTATATTGATAATATTGTACGTAATCAGAGAATTACAAGAGTGCCTAAGGCACAGACATATTTTAAGGGTGTTATCAACCTTCGTGGTGAGATAATACCAGTTATGAGTGTAAGATTAAAGCTTGGACTTGAAGATGATGAATTCACAGACAAGACAAGAATCATAATTGTTAAAGTTGATTCAGCTAGTGTAGGTGTTATCGTTGACCAGGTTAAGGAAGTTGTTACACTTGGAACAGATGACATAGAAAAGGTTACAAGAACAGCCAATGATGATGCATCAGCAGGATATATCAACGCAATCGGCAAGAGCAATGATGAGTTGATTTCACTTCTTGATATTGTATCACTTATAGAAGAGGCTTGATGTAACAGGAGGATTTAAATGTCTAAGATTGATCTTAATCAACTTAATGATATGCAGTTTGATGTGCTTAAAGAGATAGGTAATATAGGTGCAGGCAACGCTACAACAGCTTTGTCTACAATGCTTAATATTAAAGTGGACATGTCTGTACCTAATGTTGCACTTCTCCCATTCAGCGAGATTTCTTCAGTTGTCGGCTCAGAGGAGGATACAGTTGTTGGTATCCTCATTGAGCTTGAGGGAGAGGTTAACGGAATGATGATGTTCATATTTGATATGAAATCAGCACATCATCTTGTTAATACACTTATGATGAGAGACATACATGAAAATGAGGATTCGTTTGATGTGTCAAGCTTTTCTGAGATGGACATGTCTGCTCTTAACGAAATTGGTAATATTGTTTCAGGTTCATATCTTAATGCACTTGCAGGACTTACGGGCTTAAAGATGATATGTTCTACTCCTAGTCTTACAGTTGATATGGTTGGAGCATTGCTTAGTGTTCCTGCGGCAGAATTTGGTAAGTATGGCGATAAGATGCTTATGATTCAGTCACAGTTTGGCGAGGATGAGTTTGTAACAGGATATTTCCTGTTAATCCCTGAGCTGGAATCTTATGACAAGATTCTTACAACTCTTGGAATGTAGTTATTATTAAAGGTGGTTTGTAACTAGAAGATGGGGAACATGATTAAAGTTGGAATGGCTGATTTAAAAGTATGTAAATGTCCTGATGCATTGACTACTCTTGGACTTGGTTCGTGTGTGGGTGTAGCGTTATATGATCCAGTAACCAAGATAAGTGGACTGTTACATTGTATGCTGCCAGATAGTACAGCAATAAGAAATAATTCCAATATCGCCAAATTCGCAGATACTGGAATTGATGAACTGATAAAGCAGATGGTTGCATTAGGAGCTAACAGAGGTCGTTTAGTAGCCAAGATTGCAGGCGGAGCACAGATGTTTGCAATGCAGACTACTAACGATTCTTTGCGTGTAGGTGAGCGTAATTCAGAGGCAGCAAAGAAGAAATTGAGAGAATATCATATCAGAATTCTTGCAGAAGACTGTGGACTTAATTATGGAAGAACAGTTGAATTCTATTCAGAAACTGGTGACTATGTAATTAAGGCAGTTGGAAAGCCTCCTAAAACAATATAATATTTATATTGTAATGCAGTTCACACTACGGGTATTCTATAAGAAAGCAGTGTATGAATGAAAAAATTTAGAAGTATTCCAGCAATAATAACATTGCTGGCAGGGTTTGTTACATGTGTTTTAATGCTTATCAATAAGATAACAATAGTTACTTATTTGTGGACATTAGCTCTTGTTATGATAGGGTTCTATATTGTCGGTCTTGTGTTAAGAGTTATACTTAACAAGGTGTTTGAAGATAAGGAAGACGATAAGGATGCCGAAGAAGCAGTTAATGAAGAAGACGTTAATAAAGAGGACGAAAATACTCAGGAAGAAGTGAATGAAACGCAGGATGCGTGATAACAACTATTAAACGGGGGCTTAAGATATGGATGAATCATGCAGAGACAAATTGTGGCAGAATTATATAAAAACTCATGATGCACAATACAGAGACCAGTTGATTGTTGAATACGCCCAACTGGTTAAGATTGTTGCGGGCAGGTTAAGTATGTATCTTGGCTACAATGTTGAGTATGATGATCTCGTGGGGTATGGTATATTTGGTCTTATAGATGCGATTGATAAGTTTGATTATGGCAAGAATGTTAAATTTGAGACATATGCGAGCTTGCGAATAAGGGGTGCAATATTAGACCAGATAAGAAAGATGGATTGGATTCCAAGATCATTGCGTCAGAAGCAGAGAAGAATAGATCAGGCTATGTCCAAGATAGAGACAGAGACTGGTAAGCCTGCAACTGATGAACAGATAGTACAGGAACTGGGGATAACTCTGGATGAGTTGAATAACTGGCAGGGACAGGCTAAGATGTCGAATTTGGTTTCACTTGATGAGTTTACAGAAGAGGGAACAGAGACGACTAAGATGGAAGCTGTTGGCAATGCCAGATTTGAAAAGCCTGAGGATGCTGTCGAAAGAGAAGAATTGAAGAAGATGATAGTAGAGGCATTGGACACCCTTACAGAGAAAGAAAGGGAAGTAGTTGTCTTATACTATTATGAAGATATGACACTTAAAGAGATAAGTTTAGTATTAGAGGTGTCAGAATCACGAGTTTCTCAGCTTCATACGAAAGCGCTTAATAAGATGAAGCTAAAGCTTGGTGATTATATGGGTGTGCTTGGTTAGTATTGCATTATAGAAATGAGGATTGGCATGAGAAGGTGTAAAAGAGGGTATTTTCAGTTTGAAATCAAGGATGATGGATTATATGTCAATGTATATCCACCAATTGATGGTAATAAGCCGGCAGAAGTTGCAGAGGCTGTATATTATGTTGATACAAAGCACATATCAGAATGTGATATGGCAGCATTGAATGAAGCATTTAAGAAGGGTGCTGCGGACAATGTATGTGTCAAGGTTTCTTCACAGAAACCAAATTCAGTTAGTGAATATGGTGATTACAGAATAAGCCGTGACTGTATGTCAGTTGAGGCTGTATTTTATCCGGGATTTGTTGGAACAACTCAGTTATCAGAGAATGAGATTAAGAGTGACCTTGCAAATCTTGGCATAACGACAGGAATAGACGAGTCTGTAATTAAGAGTTTTGTAGAGAATAATAATTATTTCGAAAGAAATATTATAGCTACAGGTATTGCACCAAGAGAAGGAAAAGATGGTGTGATAACATATAATTTTAATGTTGATTTAAAGCCAACACCTAAGATGAATGATGACGGAACAGTAGATTTCCATACTCTTGAGAATGTCAATCATGTTGTCAAGGGAGATGTTGTTGCGACTCTTACACCAGAGGATAAAGGTACTCCGGGTACAGATGTCCTTGGAAGAGCGATTCTTCCTAGAAAAGTTAAAAGAGTACTTTTCAGACATGGCAAGAACCTTACAATATCAGAGGATGGATGCAGTCTTATCACTAATGTAAGTGGACATGTCCAGTTAGAGGGCGATAAGATATTCGTATCAAATGTTCTTGAACTTGTAGATGTGGATGCTTCAACAGGAGACATTAACTATGATGGAAGCGTTATGGTTAAGGGTAATGTCCTGGCAGGATTCTCTGTAAAGGCATCTGAAGATATAACAGTGAGTGGTATTGTTGAGGGAGCCACACTCATAGCAGGCGGCAATATAACACTTAACAGAGGTGTTCAGGGGATGAACAAGGCTGTCATCAAAGCAGGTGGCAATCTAGTATCGAAGTTCCTTGAGAGTGCCCAGCTTGTTGAGGTTGGGGGTAATCTTGAGACAGATTCCATATTACACAGTAAAGTTAATGCAAAGGGAAGCATAACAGCAACTGGAAAGAATGGTCTTATTGTAGGTGGTGAGGTTAAGTCAGTAGTACTTGTCCAGGCTAAGAATTTTGGCAATGAGATGGGAACTAATACAGTTGTCGGTGTAGGTGTTGACCCTGCGGCTAAGAAAAGAGTAGATGAGATTAAGGCTGATTTATTAAAGCTTGGCTCTAATAAGATACAGTTAAACCAGATAATGGAGGCTTTAAGAAAGAAGCAGGAGATTGAGGGAACACTTGCTCCTGATAAGCGTGAGCTTCAGCAGAAGACTATGAGAAATCTTATCATGCTTGAAAAAGAACTTAAAGAAGAAAAAGCTGAGTTAGAGGAATTGAGAGGACAGCTTGAAGAAGATGTGAATGCAAGGGTTAAGGTTAACGGCAATATTTATGTCGGCGTTAAACTTGTATTCGGAGAACAGAGCTATTTTATCAAAGAAAAATATACATTTTGCCAGTTTATGAAGGACCGTGCTGAGATAAAGTGCCTTACTATGTAGAATAAATGCATGTTGATATGCACTGGAGGTTTATTATGAGTGTAAGACCCGTGGATATGTTAATGCTGCAACAGATTAATGAAGTTTCCCACATAAAGCAGAGCGAGAATGCAAGACCTATGCAGGAACAGGCGACAATCGTTAATCATGAACAGAAAGAAGTAGAGACTAAAGCGGAGCAGGTCAATCATAAAGATGATGTTGATAACCAGTCTCAGAAATATGATGCAAGAGATAAGAGCAATAATGAATATCATGGCAATGATAATGGTGACAAGCATAGAAAAGACAGAAATGATGGAACTGTAAGGCTTAAATCATTAGATAATGGAGGCTTTGATATTAAAATATAATTTCGGAAAGAGGAATTGCAATGACTATTGTTGAGATTATTTTGCTTGCTGGTGGCGTTGGTGTATTTATTGCCAGTTATTTTGTTGGAAATAAAAAAGAAGAAAAAGATAAGGAAGAGGTTGTTGTACATAACACTGAATTATCTGAAGAAGATAAGGCAAAGATTCAGGAGCAGGTTGATGGCATAATTAGTGAGAAGATGGAAGATGTGTCTGAGCGTACAGAAGCAAAGATGGACAAGATATCTAACACTAAGATGCTTGAACTTAATGATTATGCTGAGACTATTATGAATGAGATCAATCGTAACCATAACGAGACAGTATTTTTATATGACATGCTTAATGAGAAGGCTAAAGAAGTTAAGAATACTGTCAAGGATGTTAACATTGCCAAGAAGGAAGTTAACAGAATTGCTGCACAGCAGGTTAACGAGAGCACTCCAAAGCCAGCAGAGAATAATAGTGATGATAATACTGTAAAACAGCAGGAAAAAGTTAAGACACCTGTTAAGAATAATGCAGGTCTTAATAATCAGATAGACAGCAGTCTGTATAGTAATATTAACAAAACTACAGACGGCGGCAATGATTATGGATATAAGGCACCAGAGGCAAGCAAGGATTTAGCCAAGGAACGCCTTATGGAGATTGTAAAGTCTGCATCTAAGACAGCAGCCAAGTCTACATCTAAAACAACTACAGCTAAAGCTGCAACTAAAACGGCATCAAAACCAAGAAAGTCTACAGCCAAGAAACCAGCTAACCAGGCAGGTGAGCTGGTAAAGATGGCATCGGTTCCTAAAGCAGAAGATATTGTTGCAGGATTTGATGAGAATATGACTAATAATGAGAGAATAGTCGAGTTAAGCAGACATGGCATAGGTAATAAAGAGATTGCCAAGGTACTTAATATAGCACTTGGTGAAGTCAAGCTGATTGTAGATTTACACAACAGTAATAGTTCTGATTGATTGGAGTATTGGTATGAATTTAAAATATTATTTAAGAGGTCTGGGAATCGGACTTATAGTTACAACAATAATTCTTACTATATCTAATAATGTTGGAAGTGCTTCTAATAAGAATTCAGGTGTCGGTTCACAGGTTCCACAGGAACCAACGAGCGGTTCAGTTATAGCATTTGACAGACAGACAACAACTGAGAGTACTACAGAGCCTTCAACAGAAGCTGTTACACAGCCAGCAGAACAAGAGACTACAACTGCAGCACAGCAGGTGACAAGTGAAGCTGCTGCACAGCAGACAACACAGGAAGTTACAAGAGCCACAACACAGGCTGTGGCTACATCTGCATCAGATGGTAACGAGGTCAGGGTTGTTATAAAGGATGTGTACTATGGAACACAGGCAGCAGATATCCTGTATGATGCCGGATTGATAACAGATAAGAACGAGTTTGTACAGTATCTTATATCTACAGGATATGGTACTAAGATTCAGGAGGGAGTATATTCTATTCCTAAGGGCTCAAGTTATGAGGCTATCTGTCAGGCAATTTCAAGAAAATAGTCAGAAAAATAATTAAAAATTTTTCTTGATTTATATTATGCATACTGATATAATGGTCAGCGTGTGAAAAAACATGCGGATGGATTTGATAGCTGGTGCCGGATGACGCTCCGGTGGCTGTCAGAGATGAAATCTGCAAAAGATTATTTAACCAATGGAGGTATTAAAATGAGCGTAATTTCTATGAAACAGTTACTTGAAGCAGGTGTTCATTTCGGACATCAGACAAGAAGATGGAACCCTAAGATGGCTGAGTACATCTACACAGAGAGAAATGGTATCCATATTATCGACTTACAGAAGTCAGTAGGTAAGGTTGACGAAGCTTACAATGCTATCTCAGACATCGTTGCTGATGGTGGTACAATCCTTTTCGTAGGTACTAAGAAACAGGCTCAGGAAGCTATTGCAACTGAGGCAGAGCGTTGCGGTATGTACTATGTTAACGAGAGATGGTTAGGTGGTATGCTTACTAACTTTAAGACTATCCAGAGCAGAATCAACAGACTTAAAGAGATAGAGACAATGCAGGAAGATGGAACATTTGATGTTCTTCCTAAGAAAGAAGTTATCGGTTTAAAGAAAGAATTAGAGAAGCTTCAGAAGAACCTTGGTGGTATCAAGGAAATGAAGAGAATCCCAGATGCTATCTTTATCGTAGATCCTAAGAAGGAAAGAATCTGCGTTCAGGAAGCACATGCACTTGGTATCCAGCTTATCGGTATTGCAGATACTAACTGTGATCCAGACGAGCTTGATTATGTAATCCCAGGTAATGATGATGCTATCAGAGCCGTTAAGTTAATCGTTGCTAAGATGGCTGATGCAGTTATCGAGGCTAATCAGGGTGCAGAGGCAGTTTCAGCAGAGGCTGATGTTGAGGAAGCAGCAGAAGAAGCATAATTACTATATATAAAGATATATTTGGAGGATTTATATAATGGCAGCAGTTACAGCAGGAATGGTAAAAGAATTAAGAGAGATGACTGGCGCTGGTATGATGGATTGCAAGAAGGCTCTTGCAGCTACAGACGGCGATATGGATAAGGCTGTGGAGTTCTTAAGAGAGAACGGTATGGCTAAGGCAGCTAAGAAGGCTGGCAGAATTGCAGCAGAGGGTATCGTTAAGACTCTTGTTGATGGCAAGAAGGCAGCAATCGTAGAAGTTAACTCAGAGACAGACTTCGTAGCAAAGAATGCAGATTTCAATGCATATGTTGATGATGTAGTAGCTCAGGCACTTAACACAACAGCAACAGATATCGATGCTTTCTTAGCAGAGAAGTGGACAAAGGATCCATCTAAGACAGTAGCAGATGAGCTTGCAAGCCAGGTTGCTATTATCGGTGAGAACTTAAAGATCAGAAGATTTGCACAGCTTAACGCAGAGAACGGTTTCATCGCTTCTTACATCCATATGGGTGGTAAGATTGGTGTATTAGTTGATGTTGAGACTAATGTTGTTAACTCTGATATAGAAGAGATGGCAAAGAACGTAGCTATGCAGGCAGCAGCTCTTAAGCCAGTATATACTAACAGAGATGAAGTAGATGCTGATTACATCGCTAAGGAGACAGAAATCCTTACAGCAGCAGCTAAGAACGAGAAGCCAGATGCCAACGATAAGATTATCGAGGGAATGGTTAAGGGACGTATTTCTAAGGAACTTAAGGAAATCTGCCTTCTTGATCAGGTTTACGTTAAGGCTGAGGATGGAAAGCAGTCAGTAGCAGCTTATGTTGCATCTGTTGCTAAGGCTAACAATGCTGATATCAAGATTAAGGGATTTGTTCGTTTCGAGACAGGTGAAGGCCTTGAGAAGAAGAACGAGGATTTTGCAGCAGAAGTTGCAGCTCAGTTAGGCTAATAATAATTTAAGTATTTAATTGTATATTAATTATCCCCACGGGTATTTGTGAATGCCTGTGGGGACTTTTTTTTAAAATCACTTCATTTATTTATTTTGTTATGATATAATTAAATCAAATTGTGACCTACGGAGGAGAATCTAATGGGATTTTTTAAAGATTTTAAAGATGATTTGAATGAGACAGCCAGTGAATTAGATGGTATCAATACATCAGATAAAGTTGATGATGAAGAGCTGATGGTTAATACTCTTGATTCAGAAGATACAAAGACTGATCCAGAGCTTGCAAAGATTGCGGCTGATATAGCGGCTGGAATAGATGATAAAGAGCCAGTTGAGGAGAGCATTAAGAGCACACCTGTTAATACATCAGCAGTTTTAGATGATGAAGCTGAGAGCGATGAGGTAGCGATAATCACATCAGGTCTTACAGTTACAGGTAATCTTGATTCTAATGGCTCAATTGATCTGCTTGGAACAGTTAAAGGTAATGTTTCATGTAAAGGTAAGCTCACAGTTAGTGGATGCATAGTAGGTGATTCTAATGCCAAAGAGATATTTGCCAACAATGCCAAGATTGAGGGCAATATCGATGCTACAGGCTCTATCAAGGTTGGACAGGGTACAGTTATCGTTGGTAATGTATCAGGTACATCTGCTGTTATAGCTGGTGCTATCAAGGGTGATATAGATGTTCATGGTCCGGTTGTTGTTGATTCGACTGCTGTTATCGTTGGTGATATCAAGTCTAAGACAGTACAGATTAACAATGGTGCTGCCATAGATGGTAGATGTTCACAGTGCTACGCAGAGATTAACACAGCAGATTTATTCGGTTTTGCTACGACAAAATAATAGTGAGGATACTGACGTGAAAGAATTAAAGAGAGTTATTTTAAAACTTAGTGGTGAGGCTTTATCAGGCGATAAGAAGTCAGGATATGATGATGAGCTTATCAGCGACATTGCAAGACAGGTTAAGCAGATAGTTGATAAAGGTATTGATGTCGGAATAGTTATAGGTGGCGGTAATTACTGGAGAGGCCGTTCTAATGATAATATAGATAGAACTAAGGCAGACCAGATAGGTATGCTTGCTACAATTATGAACTGCATATATGTATCTGAGATTTTCCGTTCATGTGGTCTTATGACTAATATACTTACACCTTTTGAGTGTGGAAGCATGACTAAGCTCTTTTCTAAGGACAGAGCTAACAAGTACTTTAGTAAGGGAATGGTAGTGTTCTTTGCCGGTGGTACAGGACATCCATATTTCTCAACAGATACAGGAATTGTTCTTCGTGCCATAGAGCTTGATGCAGATGCGATTTTATTAGCCAAGGCTATAGATGGTGTATATGACAGTGACCCTAAGATTAACCCAGAGGCTAAGAAGTATGATAAGCTTCCAATTCAGGAAGTTGTAGATAAGAAGCTTGGAGTTATAGATATGACAGCATCTGTTATGTGTATGGAGAATAAGATGCCACTTATGATATTTGGGCTTAATGAGAAAGACAGCATATTGAATGCCATGACAGGCAGATTTAATGGTACAATCGTTACTGTAGAATAATTTGGAGGATATAATATTATGAGCGATATTAAAGTATATGAAGAGAAGATGAGCAAATCACTTGATGCGTTAAATGAGGAATTTAGTTCTATAAGAGCAGGAAGAGCTAACCCACATATACTTGATAAGATAAGAATTGATTATTATGGAACACCTACATCATTACAGCAGGTTGCTAATATATCAGTACCAGAGGCAAGAATGATTCAGATTCAGCCTTGGGAGAGCAGCCTTATTAAGGATATTGAGAAGGCAATTCTTGTATCAGATCTTGGTATTACACCTAACAATGATGGTAAGGTTATAAGACTTGTGTTCCCTGAGCTTACAGAGGACAGAAGAAAGGAACTTGCCAAGGATGTCAAGAAGAAGGGCGATAACGCCAAAGTAGCTATCCGTAATGTAAGAAGAGATGCTAACGATACATTTAAGAAAGCTAACAAGGCAGGAGAGCTTTCAGATGATGAATTATCTAATGCAGAAGATGAAGTACAGAAGATTACAGACAAGTATGTTGCATTAGTAGATAAGGCTATTGAGGACAAGACTAAGGAGATACTTACTGTTTAATCTTAAGATTGTCATGAATATAAGAATCCGTGGGATTTTGATTACTATGTAATCAATTTTCCCGGATTTTATTTTAATTATTATAATTCATTAGAAATGAGGTGATTCCCTGTGGATTATTATAATGAATCGTTAGATTTAAAGATACCATCACATGTTGCTGTTATATTAGACGGCAATGGAAGATGGGCTAAGAAAAGACATATGCCAAGAACATATGGACATAAGGTGGGAAGCCAGGTTGTTGAAGATATGCTCAGCATCGTGGATGACTTAGGCGTGAAATATTTTACGGTTTATGCATTTTCAACAGAGAATTGGAAGAGGTCAGAGAACGAAGTCTCTACACTTATGAATATATTGAGACGATACTTGAAGGACTGCGTTAAGAAGTCAATGAAAAACAATGTCAGATGCCGTGTTATAGGAAGAAGAGAAGAATTAAGCGAAGATATTGTTGAGAGTATTATAGACCTTGAGGAAAAGACAAAGAATAATACAGGGCTTAATTTTACTATAGCGATTAATTATGGCGGCAGGGATGAGATTACAAGAGCTGTTAAAAAGATTGCTGACAAGGCTGCCAGAGGTGAGCTTAAAGCAGAAGATATAACAGAGAAGACAATCAACGATAATCTCGATACATGGGAACTGCCAGACCCGGACCTTCTGATAAGGAGCAGCGGCGAGCAGAGATTATCTAATTATCTGCCTTGGCAGCTTGCATACACGGAGTTTTATTTCACAGAGACTCTGTGGCCTGATTTTAATCGTGAAGAGATGATTAAAGCATTTGAAAAATATAACAAGCGTGAACGAAGATTTGGTGGAGTTACGGAGGATAAATAGTGAAGACAAGAGTTATAAGCGGAATTTTTCTTTTGCTAATAATGGGTTCGGCGTTGTATACAGGCGGATTGTATCTGTATCTTCTCTGCCTGTTTATATCTGTCGTTGGTTTGTATGAATTGTATAAAATATATAATATTGAACAATCAGCATTAGGATTTATTGGATATGGAATTGCATGTGCATACTATATAGCGACATATCTTGGAGCAGACTGGGCTGTTATGTTAGTTATAACATTAGGTCTTATGGTCGCTATGGGGGCATACGTCATGACATTTCCTAAGTATGTGTCTAATCAGGTTATGTGCTGTGTATTTGGAGTTTTATATGTGGCTGTTATGCTGTCATATATATATAAGACAAGAGCGTTAAGCGATGGAATATACGTTGTATGGCTTATATTCGTATCATCATGGGTAAGCGATACATTTGCATACCTTACAGGCGTTCTTATAGGAAAGCATAAGATGGCACCTAAGTTATCGCCTAAGAAATCTATAGAGGGTGCTGTAGGCGGTGTGACAAGTTCTGTCATTGTAGGTGCATTATATGGATATATTGTTGCAGACCATATAACACAGATGGTTATCCACCCTGTATATGTGTTTGCGGTTGCGAGCGGCATAGGTGCGCTGTTATCAATAATAGGTGACCTTGCAGCATCAGCGATTAAGAGAAATTACGATATTAAGGACTATGGAAGACTTATACCGGGACATGGCGGCATCCTTGACAGATTTGACAGTGTTATATTCACAGCACCTGTTGTGTACTGGGCAGTTTATATAGTTAATAATGTTTTGTAGATGATGAGAGGCATATAATGAAGAGAGTTTCAATACTTGGTTCGACTGGTTCGATTGGAACACAGACATTGGATGTTATTAGGAATAATGATGATTTACAGGTTGTGGCACTTGCCGCCGGAACAAGGGTAAAAGACCTTGAGAAGCAGGCAAGGGAATTCAAGCCGCTGATTGTATGCGCTGGAAACAAAGAAGGAGCAGAAGAGCTTAAAATAGCTCTCTGTGATACTGACATCAAGGTTGTGTATGGTGATGAAGGTCTTGTTGAGTGTGCGACTGTTGCTGAAGCAGATGTTGTAGTCACAGCAGTTGTCGGAATGATGGGAATTGTACCTACAATTGAGGCAATCAATGCAGGTAAGGATATAGCTCTCGCCAACAAGGAAACACTAGTTGCGGGAGGAAAACTTGTAACTGACTGCGTTCGTGAGAATGGCGTGAAGCTCCTGCCGATCGATAGTGAGCATTCCGCAATT
>URGC01000072.1 GCA_900547255.1 uncultured Eubacterium sp.
GTTCATCATAGAGAACATACCCTTCTTCATCTCTCCGCCGTACCATGTATTGATAATAACCTGCTCATGGCTTGTGATATTGAATGCAACACATGTCTCTGAGTTAAGACCTAACTCAGCATAGTTCTCAACCTTAGCCTTAGAAGCGTTGTATACAACGAAATCTGGCTCGAAGTTCTTGAGTTCTTCCTCTGTTGGCTTGATGAACATGTTAGTTACGAAATGTGCCTGCCAAGCAACTTCAACGATGAAACGAACTGCCATTCTTGTGTCCTTGTTAGCTCCACAGAATGCATCAACTACGAAAAGTCTCTTGTTAGAAAGCTCCTTCTTAGCGATATCCTTTACCTTAGCCCATACGTCTTCTGACATTGGGTGGTTATCATTCTTGTACTCATCTGATGTCCACCATACAGTGTTCTTAGAGTTCTCGTCAACAACGATATACTTGTCCTTAGGTGAACGGCCTGTGTAGATACCTGTCATAACATTAACAGCTCCAAGTTCACTTACCTTACCTACTTCATAACCCTCGTTAGTAGACTTAGTCTCTTCCTCGAATAATAACTCATATGAAGGATTGTAAACGATCTCTGTAGCACCTGAGATGCCATACTTGCTTAAATCGATCTGTGCCATCTTACATTAACCTCTCTTTTCTAAATTATAGTACTTTATAAAGTGTGAAAAATTTCACACTCACATATTAGTATACATATTTGACCAGAAAAATCAACAAAAACTTTTCTCATATTGTCGTTACTTTTACCTATCCGATACTGTCAAATGCTGAACCTGACAGATAGCTGTTAACATCTATAGTATTAGATGAAGAATTATATAATCCCGACATACTGTTCTGCATAGATAAAGCCTTTGATACTATTCCGGCACAGTCAACTGAATATGTGTTGATTCCTTCAAGCATCTTTGAATCTTTTCCAAATAATTCTTTTAACTTAGATACGTCAGCAGCCTTAAACTTATCTTCATCAATTGTAAGCCTGCCATCATCGCCTACTGTTATGCCGACTTCTGAAAGCTTGTCCTTGTATTCATCTGTAATTGTATTGAGTGCTGTCTTAAATGTGCCCTCTATTGAATTACCAACCTTGCTTATATTAGATAAAAAAGTATTATATGTGCTTACAAAGCCCTTAACAGCATTGTCAATATTATCCTTGCTGTAATCCTTGCTCTCGTCATTCCAGAGGCTGCTGTCTGTAAGCTTATTAATAGCTTCGGATACATTAGTTGCAGATGCAGATACTTTCTTATAAGACTCATCAGAGCTGGATGAGCTGCTTGTTATTCCAAGCTCCTCTAATCTCTTCTGGCATCTAAGATTATTATTCTGTATCAGAGTTGTAAATATATCATCTGATTTACTTGTGCTTGTATCGCTAAGCATATCAAGTAATGTTGATGATGTAACATTATTAATATTCATAATATCTCCTTCTGGCATAAATACAGCCGATATATCTCACTCACATAAGATATATCGGCAGATAAATAAAAATATTTAATTCTGTCTTTCATCGCCCCAGAAAAATAATGCAACGGTTCCTGGACCTGTATGTGCCCCAATAGTTGTTCCTATATTGTTAATAAGTACTTTTCCATCAAGCTTAGGAAAACGCTCTTCTACAAGCTTTGCAACAGCCTTTGCATCATCCTGACATGCTGACTGTGATATATAGCATTTGCCATTATAGTCATATTTTCCATCTGCGAGTTCTGCCATCTTATCTACAATTGCCTCTATAACCTTTCTCTTTCCTCTGATTTTATATCTTGGAATCAGCTTGCCCTCATTATTTACATTCAGAAGTGGACATATATTAAGAACATTTCCTACAAATCCTGATACTTTACTGACTCTTCCACCCCTGATATAAAATGTAAGATCCGTTGAGAAAAACCAGTGGTTGAGTCTTAATCTGTTGTCAACGAGCCACTTATGGACTTCATCTATTCCAAGACCTGACTTCTTTAATTCAGCAAGTTTATCCATAAGAAGCCCATAACCTGACGATGCAGCCAGTGAATCTTCAATTATAATCTTACGTTCCGGGTACTTCTCACTCAATATATCTCTTGCAATCATGGCAGAATTGATTGTACCTGATATTCCAGACGACAATGTCACATGTAAAATATCCTTTCCGTCCTTTAAAAACTTCTCAAAGTACTCCACATATTCATCCGAATTAATCTGTGATGTCTTAGTCTGCGCCCCATTTTCCATAGCTTTGTAGAACTCATTAAATGGCATTGACTTACCTAAATCATCAGCATATGGCTTTCCGTCCAGATAATAATGAAAACATATATAATTAATGTCATCATTCTTAAAATGTTCTTCTGATAAATCAGCCGTTGAACAACAGCTTAATACATAATCACTCATAAACACCTCACACATAATTATACACACATTAATATGGTAATCATAGCTATTATATACACAAAAACAGGAGTTTGCAATGCATAAAGCATATACAAACTCCCGCTTATTGTAAAATTAATACCGGATATTATTCACTACATAAGTGAACGATATAATTCCTTAATCTCATCTACGCTTGTCTCTCTTGGATTACCTGGACGGCATGCATCATCATATGCAGACTGTGCAAGGAAATCAACATCTTCTGGCTTAACAATATCCTTTAAGTCTGCTGGAATACCAACATCCTTAGAAAGCTGTTTAACTGCATCAATAGCAGCCTTTCTGTACTCTTCCTGAGTCATATCGTCAACGCCGTTAACCCCCATAGCTCTTGCAATCTCACGATACTTCTCACCAGTAACTGGAGCATTATATTCCATACCTGTTGGAAGAATGATAGCGTTAGCAACACCATGTGGTGTATCATAGAGAGCACCTAATGGATGAGCCATTGAATGAACAATACCAAGACCAACATTAGAGAATCCCATACCAGCTACATACTGGCCAAGTGCCATATCCTCACGACCCTTAGGGTCATTCTCAACTGCTGCACGAAGGCTTCTTGAGATAATCTCAATTGCTTTGAGATGGAACATATCAGATAACTCCCATGCGCCACCTGTTATGTATCCTTCAATAGCATGTGTAAGAGCATCCATACCTGTTGCTGCTGTAAGTCCCTTAGGCATAGTTGACATCATCTCTGGGTCAACGAATGCTACTACAGGAATATCCTTAGGGTCTACACATACCATCTTACGATTCTTCTCTACATCAGTTATAACATAGTTGATAGTAACTTCTGCTGCTGTACCGGCAGTTGTTGGAACTGCAAATATAGGAACAGACTTATTCTTAGTTGGTGCAACACCCTCAAGGCTTCTTACATCAGCAAAGTCAGGGTTAGCAATGATGATACCTATACCCTTGGCTGTATCCATTGATGAACCACCACCGATAGCTATAAGGTAATCAGCATCTGCCTTCTTGAATGCTTCGACACCAAGCTGTACATTCTGGATAGTTGGATTAGGCTTGATATTAGAATATATCTCATATGCAAGTCCAGCTTCATCAAGAACATCTGTAACCTTCTTAGTAACATTGAACTTGATAAGATCTGGGTCTGAACATACAAGAGCCTTCTTAAATCCTCTTCCTTTTGCCTCAGCAGCTATCTCCTTGATAGCACCTGCTCCATGATAACTTGTTTCATTCAATACAAATCTGTTTGCCATTGTTAATAAAACCTCCTTACGATCGATACTTGACTGGTTGATTCCAAGCTCTCCCAATCTTATGAGGCAATTATAGCACTTTGTTAAACTTTTGTCTTGCTTTTTGTGTAAATTTATCTGAATATTTTGTCAAATATCTATTAAATGTCAGTTATATATTAGTAATCAATATTATTGTGCAAGAATAAGAGCTGTAAGCTCCGGTATTGTCTCAACTATATAGTCAACTCCGGCATCCTCTAATTCATCTGGCTTGGCATAACCGTATCTTACACCTATACACTCTATTCCAACCTGATGTGCTCCATTGACATCCTGATTCCTGTCGCCAATCATAACTGAATCAGCCTTAATCTCATTGAGAAGCTCCTCAGTCAGTTCCTGCCTTAACACATTAGCTGACAATCTCTTAAATGTCTCCTCAATAACCTGATACTTCTGCTTTCTTGTGCCTTCAAGGTCTGAGCCTGTAACCACATCAAAGTATTTATCAAGCTTGAAATGTTCAAGTATTCTTACTGCAAATGGCTCTGGCTTGCATGTTGAAAGACATATTATTTTACCTGCTGCCTTAAGTGTCTCAAGGCATGGCACAATGCCATCATACACTTTATTTTCAAAGATACCAGTGTCCCTGTATCTCTCTCTGTATTTGGCAACTGCCTTTGCAGCCTGCTCATCGTTAAGTCCATGATACTTCTTAAAGCTGTCGTCAAGCGCAGGCCCTATATATTCCTCTAAAACGCTCATGTCCTGCTCATCAATTTCCTGGTCAAGAAGTGCGTACTGAACGCATCTTGTTATTCCAAGATTAGAATCTGTAACTGTTCCATCAAGGTCAAATAATAAATATTTCTTATCCATCCTACATTAACTCCTTATAGCTTGTAATATATATATCCGCCGTATCCATTATCTCATTCTTATCAGCCGCCGATGCCTCATCCTCAACAGCAACTGTGAAGAAATCACCCATCTTAGCTCCCTTAACCGCCGCAACAACGTCCTCAAATACTATACACTTATCCCTGTCTACATTCATTCTACCAGCCGAAAGCTCATATATATCAGGATATCCTTTTCTTCTTAACACTTCATCTGCATGGGTAAATGAATCAAAATACTCAAATATTCCATTGCGCTTAAGGCACTCTTCATACACCACATGGTTATTAGATGTTGCAAGCCCTATTTCATATCCATATTCATGCTTTAACATATGAAGAAATTCTTTTGCATAAGGTTTGAGTGTGACCTCTGTGTCGTACGCTTTCTTAGCCGCACTCTGCCACTCGTCAACTATGCTTTCAGGTGTATCAGGAAGCCCCAGTTCGTTTATAAGATACACTGCACCTGAATAAAGAGTATGTGTCTTAATCTCATGCGGAAACTGTTTGGGCATTGTAAGATTTCTTCTTCCAAAGAACTCATCATCAACCCTACTCCATATTCCCGTAGAATTAATCAGTGTGCCATCTAAATCAAAGATGGCACACTGATATCTATTAAAATCAATTGTTTTATTATTTACATTAATCATTCTGAAACCTTAATTCTGTTCTTTGCATCAGAAGTCATTGAATCTGTGTAATTAGTGATGTACTCCTGATATTTAGAAGAAAGTACTTTCTGTGAAATTGCATCCTTATTGCTGTCCTTGCCAGCAGTTCTTGATACGAAGTATACAACTGTGTATGTTCCTTTAGTTGTATCCTCTATAACATTCTTGTTGCCTGCTGTTCTTGACTCGTCAAATAACCAGTCACCAAGTGTTGCTGCTGAAGATGAGTACTTATAATCTGTTGTAAGAGACTTATCCTTATCATTCTTATAATCATCACCATTATCAGCGTACTGTACACAGAGCTTTGTGAATGAATCTTCATCTGTAACACTGTTATACATCTCATTAGCCTTATCCTTGGCTACTGTCATAGCTGTCTGGTCAGATGCATCTGTAGCTGTGATTGTAAGTGAACGGTATGCAACTGTATCGTAATTCTTCTTATTCTGGCTGTAATAGCTGTCAACCTCTGAATCTGTTGCTGCAAGCTCCTTTGTTAAAAGCTCCTGTACAGCATTTGCCTTGCAGTAATCATAGAGATACTTCTCAATCTTCTTCTCTGTTACGTTCTTGCCAAAATTCTGCTTGTAATAATCTGCTACTGAAAGTGATGCCTCATCTGCTGCTGACTTGATTGAATTCTTGAATTCAGCAAGGTCTTCATCATAAGCTGTGTAATCAAAATTCTTCTCATCTGCAATCTGTAATAAAGCCTTATGAACCTTGATATTATCAATTGTCATGCTTCCAAAATAGTCATACCATGTCTGGTCATCTGAGAAATTCTGTAATTTATCAGACTTTGATGAATCATACTTGTAGAGCTGTGAAAGATACTGGCCATATGTGTTCATAACATTTGCTTTAGTAAGGTTATAGTAAAGATCAAATTCAACTTCACTTACTGACTCATTGTTAACAACAATATATTCCTTGTTGACTCTGTAATATCTTGTCCATGAAGCAACTGCAACTGTCACAATAATTGCAATAAGAACAACTGCTGTTGTTATACGTGCAATCTTTGCATTTCTCTTCTCTCTCTTTGCAGCCTCTTCTCTTCTTTGTTTCTTTAAATCATACTTTGTCACAACCTTTTCTGACTGGTTTGGTGACTGTTTCTTATTTTCCTTTGCCATAATTAAACGACCTCCATTGTTAATCTTAATATCCATATTCGGATTTTATTTTATCTAATTCACTCATCCACAATGCGCTTGATGCATCACTAGGCATTCTTAAATCGCCTCTAGGAGAGACTGCAACAGTACCAACTTTAGGGCCGTCCGGAAGACATGACCTCTTAAACTGCTGTGCGAAGAATCTCCATGTGAATGTTCTTAACCATTTGTAGATTGTATAATCATCATAAGTATCATTAAATGTCTGTCTTGCTATCCTAAACAGTTTGTCTGGACTAACACCAAATCTTAACATGTGATACATAAAGAAATCATGCAGTTCATATGGCCCCACAAGGTCTTCTGTCTTCTGGGCTATTGTTCCATCCTCAGAAGGTGGCAGAAGTTCAGGACTTACTGGTGTATCAAGCACATCAAGAAGGACTTCACTTAACTTATCATCATCGCAGGTATCAGCATAATATCCTACAAGATGTCTTACCAGTGTCTTAGGAACTGACGCATTGACACCATACATTGACATATGGTCGCCATTGTAAGTTGCCCAGCCGAGTGCAAGCTCTGACATATCACCTGTTCCAATGACAAGTCCACCTGTCTGGTTGGCTATATCCATAAGAATCTGCGTTCTCTCCCTGGCCTGTCCATTCTCGTATGTCACGTCCTTAACAGCCTCATCATGCCCTATATCCTTGAAATGCATTGAAACTGATTCTTTTATGTTAATCTCACGAAGCGTACATCCAAGGCGCTTAGCAAGCATGACAGCGTTATTATATGTCCTGTCAGTTGTTCCAAAGCAAGGCATTGTAACACATACTATTCCGCTTCTGTCTATGCCGCATGCATCAAATGCTCTCACTGTTACAAGAAGTGCCAGTGTGGAATCAAGTCCTCCTGACAATCCGATTACAGCACTCTTAGCTGACGTGTGGACAAGTCTTTTCTTTAATCCGAATGTCTGGATGTTAAGAATCTCCTCACATCTTTCCTGCTTCTTATTCTTATCTGTAGGGACAAATGGTGTCTTCTCATAATGTCTCATAAGATTAAGTTCCACATAGTCTGTCGCAAAATCAACATATGTGTAATCCGAATCCTTCTGCGTCTTATATGTTGACATTCTGCGTCTCTCAGACTTAATCTTTCGTAAATCAATATCTGCATATACAGACTCATTGCTGAATAACCTGGATGCAGCAAGCACTGAGCCATTCTCACATATAATATCGGCACCGCCAAATACAATATCCTGTGTAGATTCCCCCTCACCTGCACTTGAATATACATATGCACACACAAGTCTCGCAGACTGGCCTTTGACAAGCTCCATACGGTATTGTCTCTTGCCTACTGTCTCATTACTTGCAGAACAGTTAACTATAACAGTTGCACCATTAATGGCATGCTGTATGCTTGGTGGCTGTGGAACCCACAAATCCTCACAAATCTCTGCTCCTACCACTAACTCCGGCATATTGGAACATCTGAAAAGTATATTGGCTCCGGCTGGAACCTGATATCCATCTATCTGTGTGTACTGTGTCTTCTCAAATCCTGGTGTAAACTGTCTTCTCTCATAGAACTCACCATAGTCTGGGAGATTTTTCTTAGTCACAAGACCAAGAATCCTGCCATCACATACTGCCGCCGCAGCATTATACAGCTTGCAGTCAATCTCATATGGAAGTCCTACAAACAAAAGCATTCCCTTCCATGATGCTGAAGCCTCCGCTATCTTTATAAGGCTTATCTTCGCAGCCTCTATAAGCTCCTCCTGCAAAAATAAATCATTACATGTATATCCTGTTATGCACATCTCAGGAAATACTGTAAGTCTTGCATCATGCTTATAAGCTTTGCTGGCAAGCTCAATTATTCTGTCAGTATTATATTCACAATCAGCCACTTTGATAACTGGTGTCATCGCAGCTGTTCTGATATATCCATGTTTCATGCTTATCCTCCACATTTTTAACTAACTTGGACAGTATAACACAAAAGCCATCACATTTGCAATCAAATGTAATGGCTTTTGATAATAATGATTTATGTCAGTGTCTTACCTTGTACTCTGCAAAATTTAATTATTATGCACCTTTATAAGTTTACTAAGATATTTGTATAGAAACATCGTTATCGCACCCACGATAACTGATTTGATAAGATTAAATGGTGCAACTGCCAGAATAACAAATGTAAACACATTACTAATTGCTGGATTAATCTTAGCTCCCATGCTTATAAATGCCTCGATTGGCATTCCATAGAGCTGTGAATACTTAGGAAGCAGATATAATGCATTGAGGAATACTCCTGATACTATAAGCACTATGCCTCCTGTAACCAATCCTATAATAGCTCTCTTTTTTGTCTTCTTAGTATGATATACAACAGATGCAGGAATAACAAATGCACAGCCGAGTATAAAGTTGGCAAAATCACCTACAAACGCTGTTGATGTACCCTTAAGCACTAATTTAAGAAGAACCTTGAGTGCTTCCATAATAACTCCTGCACATGGTCCTAACATGAATGAACCAATCATAACTGGCACTTCACTCAGGTCAAGCTCGTAAAATGATGGCGCAACAAATGTAAGTGGAAATTCTACATACATAAGGATTGCCGCTACTGCTGATAACATAGCCATAAGAACAAGCTTGTTAATCTTGGTCTTTTCTGACGAGAACTTATAATTGTTCTTCTTCTCGATAAGCTTCTCACAGCCAAGAGCCACCAGATATGCAATTACAATCATTAAAATGGAAACGAGGATAAATGAAATATTATCCTTTGCAGACGATAAAGTCTTGCTGATAGTTGATACAAAATTAGACATATAGACCTCCTTCTTTCATCCAGACTATACTGTCGGTTTAAGATTCTCACTTAATCGGCCTGCACAGCAGGTTCGCAGACTTAATCCATCACATGTGGACATCACTGCCGGTCAAGAATTGACATCTGTGTATCACAGACATCTCACTTTGCCCCAAAGGTATGAGTACATAAAATAATGCACTGACAAAGGTAAAATACCACTATGTCAGTGCATTGTCAATAATTATTTATTTAAGTTAAGCCATTCATCAATCTTTTTAACAGCCTCTTTGATAACATTCTCAGGATGGACAAGGGCAAATCTTACGAAGCCCTCTCCATTAGTTCCAAATGCACTTCCCGGAGTACATAAAACGCCTGTGTTAGAAAGCATATCAAGGCAGAACTTCTCAGATGAAGTGTAGCTTTCTGGTATCGGTGCCCATACAAACATCGTTCCCTCTGAATCAGGCACATTCCAGCCTATGCTGCGGAGTCCGCCGCATAATGCATTTCTTCTTACCTGATAAAGATTCTGCTGTGACACTACACCTTCCTGTGGCCCTGTAAGGGCTGCTATAGCCGCCTTCTGGACTATGTAGCTGACACCATAATCAAACTGCGAACGTATTGTGCTGAATTTGTTAATAACCTCTGCATTACCTATACAGAATGAAATTCTAAGACCTGTAAGGTTATATGTCTTAGAGAGTGAGTTAAACTCAACACCAACCTCTTTCGCTCCTGGAATTGAAAGGAATGAGAATCCCTTTCTTCCATCATACTCAATCTCTGAATACGCATTGTCATGTACAATCAGGATATTATACTTGTTGGCAAATGCTACAAGCTTCTCATAAAACTCCCTGCTGGCACATGTACATGTAGGATTAAGAGGGTAAGATACAACCATCATCCTGGCTTTCTTTGCAATCTCCTCATCAATTCCGTCAAGGTCTGGCTCGAAATGATTCTCTGCCTTTAAATCATAATAATGGACATCTGCATCATTAAGGAATGGGCCAACACCGAATATAGGATATCCCGGATTAGGAACCAGCACAATATCACCCGGGTCACATACAGTGAGGGCGATATGTGCAAGACCTTCCTGAGAGCCATTGACTGACATAACCTTTTCCGGTGTAAGTTCTACACCATATCTGTTCTTATACCAGTTAACAACAGCCTCTTTAAGTTCTGGAGTATCAGTGAGTGAATATTTGTAATTATCGGGATCACTCGCTGCCTCTATAACTGTATCTATAACATGTGCTGCTGGTGCGAAGTCAGGTGTTCCGACTGAGAAATTGATAGTCTTAACACCTTTCTTCTGCTGCTTTTCCATCTCATCCTGCAATATATTGAATATATTAGGTTTAAAATACAGTGCCTTCTTTGAAAACTGAAATTTCATCTTTATTTTCACCTTCTAACCTATAGCTGCCATACCTACTTCAAGCACCCTATGTCCTTCAAGAAGCTTATTCTGTATTGTAACGAATGAAACAACCCTTAATCTGCTTCCTGTCTTAGTAACCATCTCATGCTCATAGCATGTATAGACATTATCTATAAATCTCTGTCTTAAGTCTGTTATGATGTCATCATATTCAACATCTGGAACGAACTGCTTGAAAACAAGTCCATTCTTAACATCTTCTTCTGTATAACCAATAAGTTTTGTAAATCCCTCATCAATAGTGAGAATCTTACCGCTTCTCATCTCCATTGAATATCTTCCGTATGCAATTGAACGCATCTGTGATTTTGCCATCAGTACCCCTCCTTTTACTTTGACAGTGTATTTAATCTCTCTGAAACCTGCTCAAACATCTGCTGATACTTTGCAAGCTTTGCCTTCTCTTCATCAATCTTAGCCTGTGGAGCCTTAGATACGAACTTCTCGTTGCCAAGCATGCCCTCACATCTCTTGATTTCTCCTGAAAGCTTAGCCTGCTCTTTCTTAAGACGCTCTATCTCTTTGTCAATATCTACAAGCTCAGCGAATGGAATGTAGATTACTGCATCTGGTATAACTGTTGAAACAGCATCTTCTGGTATTCCAGTCTTATCATTCTGGATTACAACATCACTTGCATATCCAAGTGTAGCAAAGAATAACTTACCATTGGCAAATATATCTCTTACTGCCTCATTCTCAGATACTACATATACAAGAGCCTTTCTTGATGGAGCAACATTCATCTGTGCACGGAGGTTACGGATATTACGTACAGCAGTCTTGATTGTCTCTATTGAATTCTCTTCCTTAGTGAAGTTGTACTCATCACTGTATACAGGCCAGCTTGAAATCATAATTGACTCTTCCTCATCCTGCATATTGCAGAATATCTCTTCTGTGATGAATGGCATATATGGATGAAGAAGCTTTAATGCATCGATAAGAACCTTCTTTAATGTCCATATAGCTGCTGTCTTAGTTGTGTCCTCATCATTGTAAAGACGAGGCTTAACCATCTCAATATACCAGTCGCAGAACTCTTCCCAGATGAAGTCGTTAAGCTTGGCAACTGCGATACCTAATTCGTACTTCTCCATGTTATCTGTAACTTCTTTGATAAGGTTATTCATCTTAGAAAGAATCCACTTATCTGCCTCTGTAAGGTTAGCTGGTGCGGCATCTGTTGCCTTAACCTTATTATCAGGATCATTCATCATGATAAATCTTGCAGCATTCCATACCTTGTTAGCGAAGTTACGGCTTGCCTCAACTCTCTCCCAGTAGAAACGCATATCATTACCAGGTGCATTACCTGTAATAAGTGTATAACGGAGAGCATCTGCACCATATTTGTCAATTACTTCAAGTGGGTCAATACCATTACCAAGCGACTTACTCATCTTACGTCCCTGTGAATCACGTACAAGTCCGTGGAATAATACTTTTCCGAATGGCTTCCTGCCCATATGCTCATATCCTGAGAATATCATTCTGATAACCCAGAAAAAGATGATATCATATCCTGTTACAAGAACATCTGTTGGATAGAAGTAATCAAGCTCCTCTGTCTTATCTGGCCAGCCAAGTGTTGAGAATGGCCATAATGCTGATGAGAACCATGTATCAAGTGTATCAGGATCCTGTTCAACATTAGCACTTCCACACTTAGGGCATGTGCATACCTTATCTCTTGAAACAGTCATTTCTCCACAATCCTTGCAGTAATATGCAGGAATTCTGTGTCCCCACCAAAGCTGTCTTGATATACACCAGTCACGGATGTTCTCAAGCCAGTGGATATATGTCTTGTCAAACTGCTCAGGCACAAATGAGAGCTCATCTGTCTTGATGATGTCAAGCGCAGCCTGTCCCATCTCCTTCATGCGGACGAACCACTGAGGCTTGATCATCGGCTCTACTGTTGTCTTACATCTGTCATGTGTTCCTACGTTGTGGCTGTGTGGAACGACCTTTACGAGAAGACCCAGTGCGTCAAGGTCTGCCACCATCTGCTTTCTTGCCTCATAGCGGTCCATACCTGCGTACTTGCCGCCAAGCTCGTTGATGGTCGCGTCATCGTTCAGTATATTGATCTCCTCAAGGTCATGGCGCTTTCCAACCTCGAAATCGTTAGGGTCATGGGCAGGTGTGATCTTTACACAGCCTGTTCCAAACTCTTTGTCAACGTATGGATCTGCGATGACCGGGATCTGTCTGTCTGTGAGCGGCAGCTCCAGCATCTTTCCCACTATATCTGTATATCTCTCATCATCCGGATTTACGGCAACGGCTGTATCTCC
>URGC01000073.1 GCA_900547255.1 uncultured Eubacterium sp.
AAGATTCAATCACCAAACGAATAAAACAGCAAAGAGTGCTACCGCCCTGCAGGGCGAACTGGACAAGGCACAGGAAGCCACAGTAAACGCCGAAAAGTTTATGAGCATTGTCCGCAAGTGCCGGATAGGAACGTCAAAATTTTTTACACTTCTATTACTTCTTTATCACACATAAGCAAAAGCTTGAGTAACCTTTGGAGCTTAAAAAGCTTGCTGTATAGCTCCACGATATTCCGTACGTACACCAGAAAACCGCCTGGCTTAACATATAAGTTATCTTTGCTTTGTTTGCTTTAGTAATGTTCATGATTATAGTCCTTTATGCGTAATTCTTTGTTTTTTGACTTTTATTATTGAAATTATATAATAGGGTATGAGTATCAATGAGTGTAAAAATGCTCATTTGTGCAAGCACAATTGCATTTGGCTTTTACACTTACATCATAATATCATATAGATGATATGGGGGCAAAATCAATTTTGTTGCTCACAGGATAAAGGAGATATAGATTATGACACTTACACAGTTAAAATATGCAATAACGGTGGCAGGCTGCCGTTCCATGAATGAAGCAGCGCATGAATTGTTTATATCACAGCCAAGCCTTTCTGCTTCCATGAAGGAGTTAGAAGAGGAGACTGGCATACAGATATTCAGAAGAACCAACCGTGGAATCTCGCTGACACCACAGGGCGAGGAATTCCTTGGATATGCCAGACAGGTTGTTGAACAATATAATCTTATAGAGACAAAATACATCGATAAGACAGAGGTAAAGAAGAGATTTTCTGTGTCTATGCAGCATTACACATTCGCAGTAGATGCATTTGTTGAGATGGTAAAGCAGTTTGGCATGGATGAGTACGAATTTGCTGTGCATGAGGAGAAGACATATGAAGTAATTGAGGATGTGAGAGATTTCAAGAGTGAGATAGGAATACTGTATCTCAACGATTTTAATAAAAATGTTCTCAATAAGCTGTTTAACGAATATGGATTAGAGTTCACACCAATTCTTACATGTGGAATCTATGTGTATATATGGAAGGGACATCCACTTGCAGATAATAAGGTTATAACGATAGAGGAGCTTGAGGAGTATCCGTGTCTTTCATTTGAGCAGGGAAGCAACAATTCATTCTATTTTGCGGAGGAGGTACTCAGCACTTATCAGTACAAACGTCTTATCAAAGCTAACGACAGGGCAACAATGCTTAATCTTATGGTCGGGCTAAACGGTTATACACTGTGTTCAGGAATTATATGTGAGGGTCTTAATGGTGATGACTATAGAGCGGTAAAGCTTGATTCAGATGAAGATATGACAATCGGTTACATAAGACGTAAGGATGTAGAGCTTAGTCCTCTGGGACGGAAATATCTTGAAGAGATAAGCAGATATAAAGACAAAGCACTAAAATGATGCAAGAGATGAACAGCTTTATCATCATTTTGCAAAAAATATTATAAATGTGTTGACAACATAAAAAATGGGGTATATAATCCAATTCATAGAAAACCTACTAAACAAGTAGGAAATGATAAACGAAAAGCTAAATTGATTATATAGAAATCAGATGCAGCTTCATTGAAATTTAAGGAGGATATTTAATTATGAGTAAGATTGTTGAGAGTACATTAGAGTTAATCGGTAATACACCACTTCTTAAGGCAGATAGATATGCTAAGGCAGCAGGAGCAGACAAGGCAACTATCCTTGTTAAGCTTGAGGCATTTAACCCGGCAGGTTCAGTTAAGGACAGAGTAGCATTATCTATGATTGAAGATGCAGAAAAGTCAGGAAAGCTTAAACCAGGCGCAACAATTATTGAGCCAACTTCTGGTAACACAGGTATCGGTCTTGCAGCAGTTGCAGCAACTAAGGGATACAAGGCTATTCTTACAATGCCTGATACAATGAGCGTTGAGAGACGTAATCTCTTAAAGGCATATGGCGCAGAGATTGTACTTACAGAAGGTGCTAAGGGTATGAAGGGAGCAATTGCCAAGGCAGAGGAATTAAAGGATTCAATTCCTGGTTCAATCGTACTTGGACAGTTCGTTAATCCAGCTAACCCAGCAGTCCATAGAGCAACAACAGGTCCAGAAATCTGGGATCAGACAGATGGAAAAGTAGATATATTCGTAGCTGGTGTTGGTACGGGCGGAACTGTAACAGGTGTTGGTGAATATTTAAAGTCAAAGAATCCAGACGTTAAGATAGTAGCAGTTGAACCAGCTACAAGCCCTGTATTATCAAAGGGAACAGCAGGTGCACATAAGATTCAGGGAATTGGTGCCGGATTCGTTCCAGATGTACTTAACACAAAGGCATATGATGAAGTTATTGCTATAGAAAACGAAGATGCATTTGCAGAGGGCAAGAGATTTGCAGTTAATGAAGGTACATTAGTAGGTATCTCATCAGGTGCTGCACTTAAGGCTGCAACAATCCTTGCAAACAGACCAGAGAATGCAGGCAAGACTATCGTTGCACTTCTTCCGGATTCAGGAGACAGATATCTTTCAACAGCATTATTCGCTGAAGAGTAATCAGTCTTGACATTCTGGTTATTGATTATATAATTTTATACAGAGTATACGTAAGGCATGCTTATACAGGCATGCCTTTTATGTATTCCGGGCTTTGTGGGTGTATAATATAAGACAGGGCAGGAAAAGCAGATTACAATATAATGGGGGACTATAAGATGAAGAATCAGAAACTGATTAAAATGATATTCATGGCGATGATGATAGCAATTGGTGTTGTCATATCGCCAATTTTGCGTGTTGAGGGAATGTGTCCTATGGCACATTTTATTAATGTTACATGTGCGGTTATGCTTGGACCGTGGTATGCATTCGTTTGTGCGCTGTGTATAGGAATACTCAGAATGGCATTTATGGGAATTCCGCCACTTGCGCTTACAGGAGCGGTATTTGGCGCATTCTTTTCAGGACTGTTTTACAGACTGTCCAAAGGAAAGCTTGTATGTGCCTTTGCAGGTGAGGTGTTCGGAACTGGTATTATTGGTGCGATAGTATCATATCCAGTCATGACATTTATATGGGGAAGAACTGGTCTTACATGGTTTTTCTATGTGCCATCATTCATAGCTGGAACATTGATTGGAGGAACAATTGCATTCCTTTTCTTAAAACAGCTCCAGAAGGCAAAGCTTCTTGCAAGATTTCAGGAAAATCTCGGTTCTGCTGTGTATGGGACAGGAAGCGTTGTTGCCAATGATGCTTTAGGCATTGCATTTATGGGATTTATAGGTTATCTTGTAACTATCATACTGGTTAAGAATTTTGCTGCCGGTGCAGGCGGAATAGTTCCATATCTTAAATATATAGTTCTGGCTGTATTTGTTGTGGCAGCAGTTATATACTGGCTTGTGAAAAGTACTAAAACAGCCGCAAACGGAGTATCATAAGCATAACGGAGGTAAACATGAATACTGGATTTGTAAAGGGTATTGATAAATTAAGAGAGACTAAGCCTCTGATACATTGTATAACAAGTCCGATAGCTATTAATGATTGTGCCAATCTGCTGCTTGCCATAGGTGTAAGTCCGATTATGGCTGAACATCCGCGTGAAGTAGCTGATATAACAGCTATGTCAAAAGGGCTTTCCGTAAGTCTTGCTAATATAACGGATGCGAGGGCTGAATCTATAGGAATATCGCTTAAAACAGCGAAAGAGAATAATATAGGAAGTGTTATAGACATTGTAGGAATTACATGCAGTCATTATAGAATGGGGCTGTGTTCGTCATATATATCACAGTGGCATCCATCTGTGATTAAGGGGAATGTATCAGAGATACTCAAGCTCGCAGATGTGTCAATTGCAGGTGATGCGGGGACACTTACATCAGCAGCCGGACATGTGTCAGGCGTAGATGTCTCAGATGCTGACAGAGTTTCTGCAAGAAATGTTGAAAAGTTAAAGAGCGTTGCGGCAATCGTGAGCAGACTTGCCATTCATTATAAATGTGTTGTTCTTGCAACCGGAGAGGTAGATATCATAAGCAATGGTGAAGAGACGATAGGCTTGTGCAATGGAACATCATCGCTGTCAAGGATTACTGGTACAGGATGTATGCTTTCGTGCATGATAGCTTCATATATGAGTGTATTGGAACCATTTGACGCAGTTATGCTTGCAACGTCAGTCCTTAACATATCAGCCGAGATAGCTGAAAATATGGTTCGTGGCAGTAATGCCGGAAGGAACACATTTGGACTTGGAACATTCGGGACTGCACTTCATGATGCAGTATCGCTTATAAGAAGAGAAGATATAGTGGAGCGGGTTAAGCTTATGAAATTATAAAAGTCTGCATTGAACAGCCCCAATCCTTATAGTTTAAGGATTGGGGCTGTTTGATAAAAAACATATCAATTTGTCCTGTGACTTATAAGTTATCTTCCTTGAAATCTTCCAGAAGCACCACAAGGGAGAACAAGTCCGTTAGATGTCACAGGAAGACCAACTTCCTGTGAATCAACAGTTCCGTCAAAACCTTTAAGCTCGGTGCTTAACATATAGCTCAATACGGCAGGCTGGAGACCTGTTGTATATGAATTAATAAGGAAGAATAATGGCTTGTCAGAGAGTAACTGAACACATTTCTGGACAAGAGGATGAATTGACTCTTCAATCTTCCATATCTCTCCTTTAGGACCACGTCCGTATGATGGCGGATCCATAATTATGGCATCATAGTGGTTGCCACGTCTGATTTCACGTTCTACGAACTTCACACAGTCATCGACAATCCATCGGATAGGCTTGTCAATAAGACCAGAAGAAGTGGCATTTTCTTTAGCCCATGCAACGATTCCCTTAGATGCATCTACATGTGTGACACTTGCGCCAGCGGCTGCACATGCGAGTGTAGCACCGCCAGTATATGCGAACAGGTTAAGAACCTTAACTGGCTGTCCTGATTTTACCTTATCAGATATAAGCTTGCCGAACCAGTCCCAGTTAGCAGCCTGCTCTGGGAATACACCAGTGTGCTTGAAGCTGAATGGCTTGAGGTTAAATGTAAGTTCCTGCTCAAATGATGGGCTGTTATAATGAATCTGCCACTGCTGTGGAAGGTCAAAGAATTCCCATTCTCCACCGCCTTTAGCACTCCTGTGGTAGTGTGCGTTCATTCTTTTCCAGCCAGCCTCTGTCTTAGGTGTGTTCCATATAACCTGAGGGTCTGGGCGCACCAGTGTATAGTCACCCCATTTTTCGAGCTTCTCTCCATTAGATGTATCTATTACTGTATATTCTTTCCAATTATCTGCGATGAACATAAATCCTCCTTGTAACGCTTTGGGTGTATTGCTTTATATAGTATACCTCAATGCTGGGATTGTGCCAATAGGCTAAATATGATATAACTTTAAGCAACAGAACAATCTGTGAGAACGAGGTCTGGACAACCAGACTATATTTAATATAGAAATGAGGAATTATATTGGTACAATCATTAAAAGATTACAAGAAAGAATATTTTGTAAATGACCTGATATCAGGAATTGTTGTGGCACTTATATCTATTCCTATATCAATGGGATATGCACAGGTAGCAGGACTGCCGCTTGTATATGGCTTGTACGGCTCGTTGCTTCCTATTATAATATTCGGATTGCTGTCTACATCACCACAGTTCGTCTTCGGTGTTGATGCGGCTCCGGCAGCCCTGACAGGTGGTACGATAGCTGCGCTTGGAATTGCATCGGGTAGTGATGAAGCGATGAGGGTTGTTCCTGTCATAACATTTGTTGTGGCAGTGTGGCTTTTACTATTCGCAGTTTTTAAGGCAGGAAAGCTTGTTAATTATATATCAAAACCGGTTCTTGGAGGATTCATATCTGGAATAGCCAGCACAATCATACTTATGCAGGTTGCGAAGCTGTTCGGTGGCACAGCGGGAACAGGTGAGATAGTAGAGCTGATATTACATATAGTTGGAGAACTTCCTTCCTTTAATACATTGTCATTTATTATGGGTGTCGGAACAATTGTGATTATACTTGTGAGCAAGAAGATATCACCAAAGTTTCCTATGTCTGTCATAATGCTTGTGCTTGGCGGACTTTCAACTGTCATTTTCCATGTGCAGGATTATGGCGTGAAGCTGCTTCCTAAGGTTCAGGCAGGGCTTCCTAAGTTTAAAATGCTTGATTTCTCTGTAATTCTTGAAAATCCACAGGATATAATTATGGGAAGTCTTACGATTGCGCTTGTCATTGTCTCTTCAACTCTTCTTACAGCAAGTAATTACGCTATTAAGAATGATTATAAGATTAATAATAACAGAGAGATACTTGCTTACTGTGCAGCCAATCTGTGCGCTGCATTTACAGGCTGCTGTCCGCTTAACGGAAGCGTTTCAAGAACAGCTATAGCAGAGCAGTTTGGCGTTAAATCGCAGGTAATGTCACTTATGGCTGGCGCATCAATGGTCATTGTGCTTTTATTTGGAACACCACTTATAGCGTATCTTCCAGTGCCTGTGCTCACAGGTATAGTTATAGCGGCACTGATTGGAATACTTGAGATAAGCATGGCTAAGAAGCTGTGGAAGACAGATAAGACAGAATTTGCTATATTTATAGCGGCATTTGCAGGTGTACTTATATTTGGAACTATTTATGGTGTTATAATCGGAGTTGTGCTGTCATTCGTGTCAGTGATAATCAAGGCATCAGTTCCTCCGAGAAGCAGGATGGGTGTCATTCCGGGAGAGGTTGGATTCTATAACCTGTCAAGAAACAGAAGGGCACACGCAATTAAGAACACAGTTATATATAGCTTTAACGGACCACTGTTCTTCGCTAATATAGGCGTGTTCCAGAGCGATATAGAGGCGGCAGCCGGTGAAGAAGGTGTCACAACCATAATAGTTGATGCGAGCGGTATCGGAAGTGTGGACATCACAGCGGCTGACAGGCTTGTGATACTTGCAGATAAATTAAAGAAGAGAAATGTTAAATTCTATATAACAGAACATGTCGGAATGGTTAATGACCAGTTAAGAAAGCTGGGAGCCGGATGCCTTGTTGAAGATGGCGTTGTGAGACGTACAATAACACTTGCGTTAAGAGATGCAGGGATAGAAAGACCATATCCTCTCGAGGACAGGGATGGAGCAACTCCATTAGATACAGTGCTTGAGCGCAATGAGGCACTTGCTGAGATTGAATGGGCATTTGGCGAAGACGCAGATGAGATTATGGAACAGATGGCTATAGAGGTTGCTAACAGAATGGCGACAAGCGATAAGGCAGACCTTGTACTGGTTAAGGAGGCGGAGAAGAGGCTTCACTGGGGCAGAATTGGTCTGTTTGATGAGAATGAGCTTCTTGACCGAATAGAGATGCATCTTAACGATATTGTCAAGCATGGCAAGCTCAAGCAGGAACAGGTTGAGGAGATACTTGAACAGCGTAGAGGGGTGGTTGAGCACAAGCTTGATATGATTAACCCTGATGCCATGAAGGCATTATACTCTCATAGAAGAAAAAGGTCTGAGTACATGAAAGAGACTAATCCTAAGGCATATGAGAGAGTTGAGCAGCTGAGAAGAAAGCATATAGAGAATTTGAGACAGACAGACCCTAAACTGGCTGAGAAGCTTATGGAGATGTATGGCTACAACAAAGAGGATTAAACATGAACATATTGAATGCAGAAAAGGTTAGCAAAAGCTACGGCGAAAAGACATTGTTTTCCGAGGTTACCCTTGGCGTTAACAAGGGTGACAAGATTGGTGTTATCGGTGTCAATGGTACAGGTAAATCTACATTTTTGAAAATAATAGCTGGAGTGACAGAGTCAGACAGCGGCCAGGTCGTTATGGGAAAGAGCGTTACTGTGACATATCTGGCGCAGGCTCCGGATTTTCTTGAGAAGGATTCTATAATCGGCTATGTGCTTCGTGGAAAGCCGGATGCGAGCGAGGCAGAAGCCAAGAAGATTCTTACCAAGCTTGGAATTAATGATTTTGATAAAGATATTAATACATTGTCAGGTGGACAGAAGAAAAGAATTGCGCTGGCAAAGACACTTGTAAGCCCGGCAGAGGTTCTTATCCTTGATGAGCCGACTAATCACCTTGACAGTGATATGGTTGAGTGGCTTGAGCAGTATATTAAGAAGTTTAAAGGCGAGCTTTTAATGGTAACGCATGATAGATATTTTCTTGACAATGTTACTAACAGGATTGTGGAGCTTGATAAAGGCAGTCTCTACAGCTATGAAACTAACTATTCAGGTTTTCTTGAGTTAAAGACACAGCGTGAAGACATGCTTCGTGCGACAGAGGCGAAGAGAGCCAATACATTAAGACGTGAGCTTGAATGGATAAGGCGGGGCTGTCAGGCCAGGTCTACCAAGCAGCAGGCAAGAATTGACAGATATGAGGACATGAAAGAGGCATCAAGACAGGCAAGGGCAAGCTTTGACAATAAGCCTATGGAGATGACTTCTATATCAACAAGGCTTGGAAAGAAAACGATAGAACTTAATGGTATTACTAAAGCGTACAATGGACATACCTATATAGATGATTTCTCTTATATATTCTTGCGTGATGACAGAATAGGAATTATAGGTGGCAACGGCTGCGGCAAGTCAACACTTATGAAGATTATAACAGGTCAGCTCCAGCCGGATTCTGGTACGGTTGAGATAGGTGATACAGTAAAGATTGGATATTTCATGCAGGAAAATGAACCTCTGGATGATTCGATGACAGTTCTTGAGTTTGTAAGAAGCATAGGCGAATATGTCAATACAGTTAATGGCAAAGCAACTGCATCACAGATGTGCGAGAAGTTCTTATTTGATCCTAAGTCACAATGGACTCCTATAAGCAAGCTGTCCGGTGGAGAGAAGAGAAGGCTCTATCTGCTCAGTGTTCTTATGAGTTCGCCTAACGTGCTTATTCTTGATGAGCCGACTAATGATTTAGATATTGAAACTCTTGAAATCTTAGAGGATTATCTTGATGGATTTGCGGGAATTGTAATAGTTGTTTCGCATGACAGATACTTCCTTGACAGAATTGTTGACAGAATCTTTGCATTTGAGGCTGGAGGCCATCTTAAACAGTATGAGGGAGGCTATTCAGACTACAAAGAAAAATGTGTTTCTTCTATATATAATGTGTCAGATTCTGATTCAGGAAATTCATCTTCAAAAGATAAGTCATCTGATTCGGATAACAAGGCTGCGAAATATGTAAAGGACAGAAGCAACCAGCTTAAGTTTACATATGCTCAGCAGAAGGAATATGAGACTATAGATGATGATATAGCTAAGCTTGAAGAGGAGATAGCTGAACTTGATGAGCAGATAGCTGCCAATGCAACTTCATACAGTAAGCTTAATGAGCTTATGGAGGAGAAGGCAGCGAAAGAAAAAGAACTTGAATACAAGATGGACAGATGGGTATTCTTAAATGATCTGGCAGAACAGATTGTACTAAAAAAAGAACAATAAAATTTCTTGCATTTGCAGGTGACATAATGTATACTATCACTTGCTGTGACATGATAGCAATGAAGCGCGAGGTTGCTGCCGCAAGGCAGGTTTTCCGTGGAGCGAATGTCAAGGCCGGGCGACCGGCTAACAAACTGGCGACAAGTCACTGTACCAATTAATCATCTGCAAAAGCAGAAATGACGCGTGAATATCGAAAAGAGATAACTCGATACACGTGGGAGTGTGTACAGTCACCGCTTGTCGTACTTAAACAATAAAGTGCGAAAAGGAGGCGACTTTTTTTATGGCAGCAAATCAGGTAATCAGAATTACACTGAAAGCTTATGATCATCAGTTAGTAGATCAGTCAGCGAAGAAAATCATCGAAACTGTTAAGAAAACAGGAGCTAATGTGAGTGGTCCAGTACCTCTTCCAACAAAGAAGGAAGTTGTTACAATTCTTAGAGCTGTTCACAAGTATAAGGATTCTAGAGAGCAGTTCGAGCAGAGAACTCATAAGAGACTCATCGATGTTATTACACCTTCACAGAAGACTGTTGACGCATTATCTAAATTAGAGATGCCAGCTGGTGTATTCATCAATCTTAAGGTTATGAACTAATCATTTCCTTACATTTTTCATTTATTTAAGAGCATTAATCCTAAGGGTTTAATATAGAAGTAACAGGCAGTGGTGCAGGTTCCACTTATATTAGCTGTTCTAGGATGACAGGATGCGCTGTGTATAACACATCATCTTGTCCGCTGTAGATTAAACAGGAGGAAAATCAATGAAGAAGGCAATTTTAGCTACAAAAGTCGGAATGACTCAAATCTTCAATGAAGACGGTGTTTTAACACCTGTAACTGTTCTTCAGGCTGGTCCTTGTGTTGTTACACAAGTTAAGACAGTAGAAAACGACGGTTACGATGCAGTTCAGGTAGGTTTTGCTGATATTAAAGAGAAGTTAATCAGCAAGCCTGTTAAAGGACATTTTGACAAGGCAGAGGTTCCTTACAAGAGATTTGTAAGAGAGTTCAGATTTGAGAATGCTTCAGATTATTCAGTTAAGGATGAAATCAAGGCTGATATCTTCGAGGCAGGAGACAAAGTTGACGCAACTGCTATTTCAAAGGGTAAAGGTTTCCAGGGCGCAATCAAGAGATTGGGTCAGTCAAGAGGACCTATGGCTCACGGTTCTAAGTTCCACAGACATCAGGGTTCAAATGGATCAGCAACAACACCTGGTAGAGTATTCAAGGGAAAAGGAATGCCTGGACATATGGGTTCAAAGAGAATCACAATCCAGAATCTCGAAGTAGTAAGAGTTGATGTTGAAAATAACTTAATCTTAGTTAAGGGTGCTGTACCTGGACCTAAGAAATCATTAGTAACACTGAAAGAAACAGTAAAAGCTGCTAAGTAGTTTTTGCTAAGGAAGGAGGACCACACAGATGGCAAATGTATCTGTTTACAATATTGATGGCAAGGAAGTTGGTTCTATAGAATTAAATGACGCTGTATTCGGTGTTGAGGTTAATGAGCACCTCGTTCATCTTGCAGTAGTTAGCCAGCTTGCAAATAAACGTCAGGGAACACAGAGCGCAAAGACACGTTCAGAAGTTTCTGGTGGCGGTAGAAAACCATGGAGACAGAAGGGAACTGGTCATGCAAGACAGGGTTCTACAAGAGCTCCACAGTGGACAGGCGGCGGTATGGTATTCGCACCAAAGCCAAGAGATTATTCATTCAAGATGAATAAGAAAGAGAAGAGAATTGCTCTTCTTTCAGCATTATCTTCAAAGGTTAGCGAGAACAAGATCGTAGTTCTTGACAGCTTCAACCTTGACGAAGTTAAGACAAAGAAGTTCGCAGAGGTTATGAACAACATTAAGGTTTCTAATGCACTTTTCGTAATCGAAGGCGAGAACAAGAACGTAGTTCTTTCAGGAAGAAATATTCCTACAGTTAAGGTTTCTGCAACTAATGAGATTAACACATATGATGTGTTAAAGTACAATACATTAGTAGTTACTAAGGCTGCAGTTGAAAAACTTGAGGAGGTGTATGCATAATGGCAAACGTACAGTATTATGACATAATCAAGAAGCCAGTTATCACAGAGAAGTCTATGGCTGATATGGCTTTAAAGAAGTACACATTTTTAGTACACCCAGAAGCTAACAAGACAATGATCAAGGAAGCTGTAGAGAAGATGTTTGATGGCGTTAAGGTTAAGAACGTTAACACATTAAACAGCATCGGTAAGAAGAAGAGAAGAGGCAGAGTTGAAGGCACAACAGCTAAGACAAAGAAAGCTATCGTTCAGCTTACTGAGGACAGCAAGGATATAGAGATCTTCCAGGGTCTTTAATTTATCCGCTGGTGTAGAAAACAATATTACACAACTCGAAAGGAGAGACAATAATGGGAATTAAAACATATAACCCATATACACCTTCCAGAAGAAATATGACTGGATCAGATTTCTCAGAAATCACAAAGACAACTCCTGAAAAGTCATTAATCGCTTCTAAGAAGAAGACTGCTGGTCGTAACAACCAGGGTAAGATCACTGTAAGACATCACGGTGGTGGAAACAGACAGAAGTACAGACTTATCGATTTCAAGAGAAACAAGGAAGGTATTCCAGCAACAGTTATTGGTATCGAGTACGATCCAAATAGAACAGCTAACATCGCTTTAATCTGTTATGCAGATGGCGAGAAGGCATATATATTAGCACCTCAGGGATTAACAGACGGCATGACAGTTCAGAATGGTGCTGGCGCAGAAGTTAGAGTAGGTAACTGCTTACCACTTTCTGAGATTCCTGTTGGTACACAGATTCACAACATTGAATTATATCCAGGTAAGGGCGGACAGCTCGTTCGTTCAGCTGGTAACTCAGCTCAGTTAATGGCTAAGGAAGGTAAGTACGCAACACTTCGTTTACCTTCAGGAGAGATGAGAATGGTTCCTATCGTTTGCCGCGCAACAATCGGTGTTGTAGGTAACGGAGACCACAGCCTGATTAATCTTGGTAAGGCCGGACGTAAGAGACATATGGGTATCAGACCTACAGTTCGTGGTTCTGTTATGAACCCTAATGACCATCCACATGGTGGTGGTGAAGGTAGAGCACCAGTTGGTCGTCCAAGCCCAATGACACCTTGGGGCAAGCCAGCTATGGGTCTTAAGACTCG
>URGC01000074.1 GCA_900547255.1 uncultured Eubacterium sp.
TGTTATAAATTTAAGTAAACTTCTCATCCTAGAAATACCCCTCTCTCTTTCTTCTTTCCATGCTGCCAGCAGCCTCGTTATCAATTACTCTTGTTGTACGCTCAGATGATACAGCAGAAAGTGTCTCATCAATAATCTCATCAAGTGTGTGGGCATGTGACTCGATACCACCTGTAAGAGGATAGCATCCAAGTGTTCTGAATCTTACGCTCTTCATCATTGGCTTCTCACCAGGGTTAAGTCTCATTCTGTCATCATCAACCATTATGTACATGCCATCACGCTCTACAACTGGTCTTTCAGCCGCATAGTAGAGAGGCACGATGTCAATATTTTCTCTCTTTATATACTGCCAGATATCTGTCTCTGTCCAGTTAGATATAGGGAATACTCTTATACTCTCGCCCTTGTTAATCTTAGAATTATAGAGCTTCCACATCTCTGGTCTCTGGTTCTTAGGGTCCCATGCATGGTTCTCATTACGGAATGAGAAAATTCTCTCTTTCGCTCTTGATTTTTCCTCATCTCTTCGTCCACCACCAAATGCAGCAGTAAATCCGTATTTGTTAAGAGCCTGCTTTAATGCCTGTGTCTTCATGATATCTGTGTAAGCTGAGCCATGGTCGAATGGGTTAATTCCCTGCTTAACACCATCCTCATTAATATACTCAAGCATCTCTATGCCAAGCTTCTTAGCTGTCTCGTCCCTGAACTTAATCATCTCCTTGAACTTCCATGTTGTGTTAACATGCAAGAAAGGAAATGGTGGTTTCTCTGGATAGAATGCCTTCATGGCAAGATGAAGCATTACTGAACTATCCTTTCCGATTGAGTAGAGCATTACTGGTTTTTCACACTCTGCAGCCACCTCTCTTATAATATAAATCGCTTCTGCTTCAAGCGCATCCAAATGTGACAATTCTCCCATTGTTTCCTCCATTCCGCCATATGGCTTATTAATATTTGTTTGATTCCTTTTTATCAATAACTATTGTCTCAGTAGTTCCATCTGTCTTTTTGATATTCCAGTTAAGATAATGGTCTTTTTCATTAACCGTCATCATGCTTCCCATTCCACCGATATCTGCACCAAGATAAAGTGCAATCGCATCAAAATGACATTCCTTGATACATGAACAGCATCCCCAGCAGTCCTTAGGATATTTAATATATGCTTTGCCGCCATCATCTTTCTTTATCAGGCTTCCAGGACAGACATCCATACACTGCCCACAGCCTTTACATTTGATTTTATCTATTGCTATGCTCATATGTCTCATCCCTTCCTACTAATTTTCTCATTATAATCTCTGTCTTTCCATTAACACTCTTGGAATTGACATATTTAAGCCATTCATCACTTGTCTCAGGATAATCAAGATTCTCCGCAAAACTGTGCCAGCGTGTCTCCTGTCTTGCCTTTAAATGTTCTATAAGCACAAGACACACATCAAGTCTTTCTCTTAACTCATATACGAACATAAGCTCATGCATGTCAGATGCTGAAGCATTCTCTGCAAGCTTCTTGATGTTCTCAATCTTTTCCCTGGCAAGCTTAAGCTGCTTTTCATTGAACTGATAGTGGCTTCCGATTCCGCCAGCGTATGCATCCATTACCTTCTGCATGGCTTCCTCTAAAGCTTCTGTACTGTACACAGGATTCTCATTAGATAAAACTTTGTTATACTCTTCTATCTTCTTATCTAATTCCGCATCACTCTCATAGCTGTCTGGATAGCTTCCATCGTTAAGCTCATTAACAATCGCATTAGCTGCTATCTCGCCTTCAACCATAGCTCCTGTGACATACTTCTGTGGACATCCTCCTGCAACGTCACCAGCCGCATACAGACCATCTATTGTAGTACGTCTGTCTGTGTCAACCCAGTAACCACTCGCTGTATGTCCACCAACTATATAAGGCTCTGTTCCCTCAATCTCAACATTAGCTTCATTAGGCTTCCTGCCTGACTCAACCCATTTTAACGTCTGGCTTGGTGCCATGTTAAGATAAGCTTTCTTGAGTGACTCACTCTGCTCGTCTGAGATTCCTTCAGTCTTAAGATAACAAGGGCCTCTTCCCTGAATGTTTTCCATAACAGTTCCATATACTCGCTGTGATGTAGTAAGACCATATTTATCCTCGTATACTTCACCTAACGAATTAATCTGCCTGGCACCGACACCCTGTGCAATTGTTCCTGTTGGAGCGATTGTATCCTTACATCTTAGAGCTATGAAACGCATCTCAAATGTAGTCATCTCAGCTCCTGCCCTGATTCCCATAGCATATCCTGCACCTGTGTTAAATGGTGGATACCACATTTTATGTCTCGAAAATCCCGGATTATTAGGTCTGTATAATCCTGCCGCTCCACCTGTCGCACATATAACCTTCTTAGCTCTTATCTCATATGCAGTTCCAGTTAATTCTTCTCCATCTGACTCTTCATCTATCGAGAATCCGACTGCTCCATATATTGTATTATTCTTAACAATGTAGTCTGTAATATTAACATGGTTAAGCACTATCACATTAGGAAGCTTCTTAACCGCATCTGCCATAATAGGCTTGATGTTCTCACCGTTAATCTTGATATTACGGTTGCCTCTTGCAACATATTTGCCATTCTCATCCTTTAATATGACAAGCCCTAACTTCTCCATCTTGTCTGTGACCCTGTTAAGTCCCTGTGACATAGTAAGAAGCAGGTCCTCTCTTACAATACCAGCCGCATCCTTCTTGGCATAATCAACATAATCTTCCGGCTTTCTTCCCTCAACTATGTATGCATTAATCGCATTAACGCCAGCCGCAAGACATCCGCTTCGCTTGATATTCGCCTTCTCTGCAATTATAACTGAATAATCACTCTGCTCTGCTATAGTCATGGCTGCGTAACATCCAGCAGTACCACCACCTATAATAAGCACATCTGTCTCTAATATCTCTTTCTTGTTAATCCTCATATTCTCCTCATTTCTGCCTGAAAGCAATTAAATATAGAATACATTATCAGTCTGCATTTCTTTGTTCTCACACAGGTATGTTCTCTCATCATCTATAACATACAGCCTGTAGATAAGGACATGCACCTTCTCGCCAATCTCAAGGCTGTCCTTTTCAAGCGACCACTCTCCTGTTATCTTGACGCCGTGAATATCAACTGTGACATCAAGTCTGTTGCCTCTGAACACTATGTCTTCAACATAGCCTTCCTCTGCCGCACTGTTATACTGCAAAAGCTTTCCAAACTTTGATATCTTGATAAATTCAGGTCTTATAACAGCTTTGTTTGCTCCCTCAATTCTGTCATATCCATTGAGAGTGTCATAATCCTCAACAATTGATGACCTTCCAATAAACTGTGCCACAAATGGTGTATCAGGAGACTTGTATATATCAAGTGGTGTTCCGATTTGTTCAATCTTGCCGTGATTAGTTATAATAATCTGGTCGGCAACCTCTACAGCCTCATCCTGATCGTGTGTTACGAAAATACTTGTTATTCCAAGCTGTGTTACCATCTGGCGTAACCACAGTCTTAACTCCGTCCTTACCTTGGCATCTATCGCCGCGAATGGCTCGTCAAGCAGAAGAACCTGTGGGTTAGGTGCAAGTGCTCTCGCAAATGCTACTCTCTGTCTTTGTCCACCAGATAACTGGCTAGGATATCTTTTCTCCATTCCAGAAAGTCCTGTTATCTCAAGAAGCTCCATTACCCTTTTCTTAATCTCATTCTTAGGCATCTTCTGAAGCTCAAGCCCGAAAGCAACATTGTCATATACAGTCATGTATCTGAAAAGTGCATAGCTCTGGAATACGAAACCAATTCCACGCTGTGAAGCCGGAACATCGTTAACTCTCCTGCCATCTATGTATATATCACCTGAATTAGGTGTCTCAAGTCCTGCTATCATTCTAAGAAGTGTTGTCTTACCGCTTCCCGATGGTCCAAGCAAAGCTACAAGCTTACCCTTTTCTATACCAAAATTAACATTGTCAGACGCTTTGAAATCATTATACTGTTTGCATATATTTTTCATTTCAACATACATATGTCATACCTCATTTTCCGATTACAGATTCTTCTTAAATCTGTATTCAAATATGTTTCTCAGAACCAATATGATAACAGCTATAATTACAAGGATTGATGATACTGCAAATGCAGCCGTTATCGATGCGTCTGTTCCCGACATATACAATGCATCAATCTCCAATGGCAGTGTAAATGTCTCACCTCTCGTCTTTGACAATGCATTAACCGCGCCAAACTCTCCTAACGCTCTTGCTGTACAAAGAATTACTCCGTATATAAGTGCCCATTTAATCTGAGGAAGTGTTATCTTAAAGAATATCTTAAATCCACCGGCTCCCATAAGTGCCGCTGCTTCTTCCTCATCCTTCCCCTGTGAGTTAAGCACAGGAATTATCTCTCTCGATACGAATGGAAATGTTACGAATACAGTCGCAATTACAACTCCCGGAATTGCAAATGCAATTCTTATATTCGTTCCAAGCCACTGGTTAATTGCTCTTATAGCCGGATAAGTCCATCCAAGCCGTCCAAATGTCATAAGAAATGCAAGACCTGCAATAACCGGTGATATAGAAAATGGAATATCTATAAGAGTTGCAAGTATCTGCTTTCCTTTAAATGAGAACTTTGTAAGCACCCATGAAGCACATATTCCAAAGAATGTGTTGATTACAACAGCTATAACTGTCGCAATAAGTGTTACCAGAAGGGCACTCTTAACATACTCTGTCGATATCGCCTTAAAGTAAAATCCAAATCCATCTTTTAATGCGTTATATATAATTGAAACAAGCGGAATTATCAGCATAAAAAGTATGAACAGAAAGCTTATCGTCATAAGAACATATTTAGTTATTTTCTTTCTTCTATCAAGCTTATCCTTTTCAGTCATATAACACCTCACATACATTTATACGATATTAGTCCTGCGTGCCTGACGCATCTGAATTATATTGATAACAAGAAGTATCAAAAATGATATTATAAGCATAATCAACGCTATCGCTGTCGCTGATGAATAATCTATATAACTTAACTTCTGCATGATTACATATGATATAACCTGTGTATGTTCCTTGGAACTGTTACCTGATATGTAGATTACGCTTCCGTACTCACCAATTCCTCTTGCAAACGCAAGTCCGAATCCTGTGAGAATTGATGGCTTAAGCTCTGGCAGTATAACCTTAAAAAATGTCTTTGATGGTGATGCTCCAAGAATAAATGCCGCCTCCTCATATTGACCGTCAAGCTTCTCAAGTACTGGCTGCACATTCCTTACAACGAATGGAATGCCGACAAATACAAGTGCCACAACAATTCCGATATGTGTATAAGAAACCTTGATTCCAAGTGCCGCAAGCGGTTTTCCAAGAAGTCCTGTCTCTGAATAAAGCTTTGAAAGTGTTATGCCGGCAACCGCTGTTGGAAGTGCGAATGGAAGCTCGATAAATCCATCAAGTATTCTCTTTCCCGGAAACTCATATCTTACAAGTGTCCATGCAAGAATCACACCGAATATCACATTAATTATCGCCGCTATAAGTGAACAGACAATACTTGTCGCAAATGCATATACAACATTAGGCTTAGTGACAAGCTCTATAAACTCCTTAGGTGAGAGCTTAAGTGAACATACCATAACAGATGCCAGCGGAATAAGTACAATAAGAGAAAGCATTGTAATCGTGATTCCCATAGTTAATCTGAATCCTGGAATCACTCTTGTCGGTTTTGCATTGTGCTTCATCTCTTCCTCCTATCCGCTAATACTGATAAATCTTATCAAATATGCCGCCGTCATTAAAATATACATTATATGTATTATCCCAGCCGCCGAAATCTTCAATCGTTGTCAGCCTGATTTTCAAATCGAACACATTGCCATATTCGTTCAATATGTCTGTATTGACTGGTCTGTAGCCATTATCTGCTGCAAGTCTCTGTGCGCTGTCACTGTACAGATATTCAATATACCGCTGACTTACAGGCTCAGTCTTATTAACCTTTGCATTATCATCAACAATCGCAACGCTTGGCTGTGCTTTGATGCTGACTGATGGTGATACAATCTCATACTGTCCCGGATAATTCTTAGTGACAGTGATTGCTTCATTCTCCCACGCTACAAGCACATCCCCCTTGCCATTCTCCACAAATGTTGTTGTAGAACCTCTTGCACCGCTGTCCATAACAGATACATTGTTATAAAGCTTCCGTAAGAAATCCTGCTGTGCATTGTCATCTGTGTACCTGTTCCTTGCATAGCTTAAAGCCGCAAGGAAATTCCAACAGGCTCCGCCGCTGCTCTTAGGGTCTGGTGTTATAACCTCAACACCATCTTTAATACAGTCATCCCAGTCTCTTATATTCTTAGGATTGCCCTTTCTTACAAGGAAAACAATTGTTGATGTATATGGTGCTGAATCCTCTGCGAATTCATCTTTCCATCCCTTATCAATAAGTCCGTTTTTTTCAATAAGTGATATATCATGTTCAAGAGCTAATGTAACAACATCCGCATTACAGCCTTCAACAACTGAACGTGCCTGTGAACCAGAACCGCCGTGTGACTGGATTACTTTCACATCCTCGCCATATGTATCTTTGTAATAGCTTGTAAATATCTCATTATAAGCCTCATAGAATTCCCTTGTCGGGTCATAAGATACATTAGTTATCGTGATTACGCCATCCTTATTCCTTCCACATCCGGCATAAGAAAGTGTCATAACAGCAATCATCACACATGCAGTAATTCTTCGTATTCTTTTGTAATTATGTCCTGCTGTTATGCTCTTCACCTATAATCTCCTAACTGTTTCTATAATTCAAAAAGTGATGTTGAAAGATATCTCTCTCCTGTATCTGGAAGTAAAACAACTATATTCTTATTCCTGTTTTCCTCACGCTGTGCAAGAAGCTTAGCCGCATGAATTACACTTCCTGATGATATTCCCACAAGCAGTCCGTCTGATTTTGCAATCTCTCTTGCTGCATCAAATGCATCCTCATTGCTTACTTGAATTATCTCATCTACAACTGACATATCCAAAACCTCAGGAACAAATCCTGCACCTATTCCCTGAATCTTATGTGGTCCAGGCTTACCTCCTGATAATACCGGTGAACCTGCCGGCTCAACTGCCACAACCTTGATATCAGGATTCTTCTCCTTTAATCCAAGTCCGGTTCCTGTGATAGTTCCACCAGTTCCAACAGATGATACAAAGATATCAATCTTGCCATCTGTATCTTCCCATATCTCCTTGGCTGTCGTAATCTTATGTATCTCTGGATTGGATGGATTCTCAAACTGCTGTGGAATAAATGCATTGCCATATTCTTCTTTCAATTCAGAAGCCCTGGCAATCGCTCCCTGCATTCCGAGTCTTCCCTGAGTAAGAACTATCTCTGCGCCAAGTGCTGTAACAATCTTTCTTCTCTCAACACTCATTGTATCTGGCATAGTAAGAATAAGATGAAGCTTCTTAGATGCACATACAAACGCAAGACCTATTCCTGTATTGCCACTCGTAGGCTCTATAATAACTGTGTCCTTATTGATAACACCACGCTTAATGCCATCCTCTATCATTGAATAAGCTACCCTGTCTTTAACACTTCCGAGAGGATTAAAGTATTCGAGCTTTGCAATCAGTTTTGCATTAAGAGAATTGTTTTCCTCATAATTAGTAAGTTCCATAAGTGGTGTATTACCTATAAGCTCAACAAGCTGTTTTGCTATCTTTGCCATAATCTCCTCCTGCTCAAATATCTACTATTCATATCGAATCAATAGGAATTAAGATGATTATATTCCTTAATGGTAATTAATACAAGTACTTTTTTTATTTTTTTGTATACTTTGACAGAATTTCCTGAAACCAGTCATCATCTGGTATAGATAAAGTACTAAGACACTCATCTGCAACATCTTTAAACATCTGCGCTCTGACCTTTTCCTCGGCAATCGCAGTCTTTACAGCCGGTCTTATACTTTCAAGATACAGAAGAATCTCCTCCATCTCATCTGGAATCTCTTCTTCTAACTTCTTTCTATATATAGTTGCAATTCTTGGGCTCGCACCTTCTGTCGATATTCCTATGCTAAGCTTGCCCTTCTTTACAAGTGAAGGGAACATAAAACCACATCTGTCCTTGTCGTCAACGACATTAACCAGAAGTCCTCTTTCTGTACATATATCATATATATGCGCATTAAGCCCTGCATCATCTGTGGCTGCAATCACAAATAATTTTCCATCTATATCTGAGTCTTTAAAATCTCTTTCCACAAGAGTAAAACTTCCCTCTCGCGAATCTATAGTCTCATCGCCCTGGTCATATATGTCTTTAAGAGACAGAATCTCATCATTAAAGCTCTTAGCGATAACCTCAAGGTCACTCTCATATGGAAGGAGCTTGCATATCTTATGATACGCAATAGTTCCGCCGCCTGCTATCAATCCTTTTTTACCTTTTAAATCAACAAAAAATGGAAAATATCCCATAGTATATCATTCTCCTTCTTCTATCTGTCTATTAATTTACTGGATAAAGAATATCTGCAATCTGCTGATATGCCTCGCCCCATCTTTTGTTAGGCTTGTTATTAAAAAGCGTCTTATCAAGCACATAATATCTGTTGTTCTTTACGGCTGTAAGAGAACTCCACACAGGATTAGACTTTAGAAGCTTCTCAACATTATCCATAGCTGCATCCGTCTTTGACCCCTGTGTTGTCACAAATATATAATCCGGGTCAGCCTTAACTATAGCCTCTATGCTTAAATTATCCTTCAATGCACTGTCACTGTCTGCGATATTAATACAGTTAAGGTCTTTTAAAATCTGTGTTCCAACTGTATCTTCGCTGGCTTTAGCCTTGACATTCGTAGACGCTGCACGTAAGAATAAGACCTTTGGCTGTTCTGATGTGATTCTTTCACTCTTAATCTTATTAATCTGTTCAGCCACCTTAACACCATTCTGCTGGTACAGGTCTTCTCTTCCTGTTATATCTGTACACACCTTCAACATATCAAGATAATCATCAAATGTCGTGACATAAAAATACGCCACACAGATTCCCGCATTCTCAAGCACATCCTTCAATGCAACATGCGCATCTGTGTAAGCACTTGCAATTACAAAGTCAGGCTTGGAAGCTATAAGAAGCTCCACATTGATATTCTGTATTCCACCAAGCTTAACAACTGAATCATGCAATGTCTCATCAACATTATCCCATGTCTCATCTGCTGCCGCCACAAGACTTCCACCGGCCGACAGCCATACGTCTGAAAAGCTTCCAAGCAGTGATGCAACACGCTCATGTCTTTTTACTGTCACAGTTCTTCCAAGTGCATCTGTAAATGTATAATCTGAACTCACGCTGCCTTGTGCATTACCATTTACTGCATCCGCTGCCTTGCTCCCGCAGCCTGTAAATAACATTACCGATACCAGCGTCAGCAATATCAATGTACTTTTTATAGATTTTCTCATTATGAATTAATTCCTCTCTCTTTTATATTTCCCTGTTCTTATCTCTCAATTCTTCATCACATATGTCAGCTTATTTTTCATCATATGTTTTATTTACTTTTCATTATATGTTTTATTTATTTTTCATCATAAGTATCAAGGAAATGATGCTTCACCCCCTTAGACTTGTAAGCTACAAGTGTATCAAGATTGACATTTTCAACGCTTCTGAATATGTTGCTCTCTACGAATGGATTAGTTTTCTTCATACTTGCTATCAGATTCTTAATCTCAATCCGCTTTGACTGGTTCTCCTCATTATTACAGGTTGTACATGTATCAGTAAATTTGCATGCACACTGTATAAAGTGAAGTTCGTTATAATCTCTCCAAGCCTTGATATCATCTTCTCTTATCAGATACAGCGGTCTTATAAGCTCCATTCCTTCAAAGTTAGTTGAATGTAACTTAGGCATCATTGTCTGCATCTGCGCACCATATAACATTCCCATAAGAATTGTCTCGATAACATCATCATAGTGATGTCCTAATGCTATCTTATTACATCCTAATTCCTTCGCAAATGAATAGAGATGTCCTCTTCTCATTCTTGCACACAGATAACATGGAGATTTCTCAATATTGTACACAGAATCAAATATATCTGATTCAAATATATGTATTGGAACATTAAGCTTTCTTGCATTATCCTCAATAACTTTTCTGTTCTCAGGACTATATCCAGGGTCCATAACAAGAAACTTCACTGTAAAATCAAATTTGTTATGAACCTTAAGCTCCTGAAAAAGCTTCGCCATAAGCATTGAATCCTTACCACCAGAGATACACACTGCAATCCTGTCACCCGGCTTTACAAGCTCATATTCATTAATCGCCTTAGTAAACTTGCACCATATATTCTTACGGAATTTCTTGCGGAGACTCTGCTCAACGTCCCTGGCAAAATCTTTGCCACTCTCATTCTCCTTATCGCACGCATCAAGAAGCCACGCTATATAGCCGCCTTCAAGACTGTCTGCATCTATCCCCATGCTATTAAGATGTGTGGCTACTCCCTCGCTGTTAATTCCCTTGGCACACACTATCACAAGTTTCTTATTCTTGTCTGTCTTATCTGATGAAGCAATTCTTTGTGCCGTATCGTGATAGACTTTATCAGCCATATCTCCCATATCATCACTGCTCTTATACTCATTATCTCCTGTAATCATAGGAATGTTAACCACATCCGGCATCCTTCCATGGTCAACCTCCCACTCAGTTCTTATATCTATAATCTGTACAGAGTCTTTATCTGATGAAAGAAGCTTATCTAATGTTATACTCATGTCTATACCTCTAATCCAATCTTATCCTATCTTAATCCAGTTTAACTAATTCACAATTCTTAGGCAGGGCTTTCCAGAAATCTTTTAACAAAGTCCCCCTAAACTGTGCAATTATACTACAGTTCATAGCACCATGTCCAACTATTAAAATATCTTTTCCATTATCTAACAATGGCTTTACTTCTTTATCAATGAAATCGCCTGTTCTTTCAAAAAGCTCTTCAAAGCTCTCACCATCTTTTACAGTCTTATAATTAACCGGGTCTTTAAAGCATGTATTGATAGGACAATCTGGTATATCAAATGAATTCTCAATCCCTTCATACACACCAAAGCTCATCTCCATAAGCCTGTCGTCTGTTATAACCGGAATATTCCTGTCTCCAAGAAAAATCTTAGCTGTCTCCACTGCGCGGATAAGCGGTGACGAATAGCACACGTCTATATGAAGGTCTTTATACCTCTCTCCCGCCTCCTTCGCCATTCTCCTGCCATTATCGTTAAGCGGTATATCTGTCCGCCCCTGAAGCTTATGGAGCGCATTCCAGTCTGTCTGTCCATGTCTTATTATATATAACATTAATTTTCCTCCGTGTTGTGGTTTGATTTTGTAAGTATAACCATGCATCTGATTGTCTTAGGTTCAAAATATTCATACTCTACACAGCCATCATATTTATCTACTATTGCCTTAACATTCTTAACACCATATCCATGCCTTATCTTATCAAGCTTAGTAGTATGAAGTTCTTTATTATCAAGAAGTATATTACATGTAACAGAATTATACACATCTATCCTTATATACTCATCACTGGCTGATATCTGTACATACAGTGACTTTCCATCTGAACCAGCCATTCCTTCTATTGCATTATCTATAAGATTTTCAAATAATATATGCATATCAACATCTAATACACCGTCAACTTTTCCATTGACAAAACATGAAAAATCATAGTTATTACGCTTACATGTATCATTCGCTTTATTTAATATATAATTAATTATCATATTATCAGAAAATTTCTTTTTATCATATGAAATAATATCATCTACATTTAACTCTTTAATATATTCTAACGCTTTCTTATTTTCACCATCATTTATCATCATTGATATTAGTCTTAAAATCTTTTTAATTTCATGTCTCTTTTGTTCAAGCTCACTATTTTCTTCAATTATAGTCTCTACATCATCTAATTGCTGTTTAAATGATTTAATCGTCATCTCATCATCTATAATCTTTGCATAGCTTTTATCGATAGCGGATAACAATACATAATTAACAACATTAAGCAGTAATATTCCTGCAACAACTGATATGCTCCATATATTTCCAATTATTTGCATTCTTGTTATTACAATTGTACATATTACTATAGATACAACAGGCAGCATTATTGCTACAACTGTATATTTTCTATTAAGAAATCTGTCAAACGTTTTGAATTTAATAACCATAATAACAAAACACACAAATACAATCTGAACAATAATTAAGGCCATGACTCCATCAAATGATTTATCGCCTGTAAGCTCAATAAATGTTTTTCCAGTGAGCATAGCCGCAATATTAGCACCAATAATAGAAGAAAACATTGCTATCAATCCAATAAGCATACTATACATTATCTGTGATAATATATCGCCTTTTAGGAATGCCCTGCTTATCAAGAAAACATATATTATATTTATAATTATGCCATACCCTTCAAAATCTGTTAAAAATGTCTGTATCTCCATATATATTGCTATACATAAAACCATTTCAAGATTCATTTCAGTAT
>URGC01000075.1 GCA_900547255.1 uncultured Eubacterium sp.
CTATTATGCTCATGATTAATATGAGTTATTCTCAGAAGTGTTCATAAAATTATCTCTTATTTTAAAATTTCAAATTCAACTTTTTTATCCTGCATATTGAAATATTTAAAGAGAACTTTTGCAATGATTTTATCCTTAGTAACATAGTTAGTTGCCTTCCAGTAACGTGAATCCTTAGAATTATTGCGGTTATCACCCATAACAAAGTAGCTGTTCTCTGGAACTATGTAGCAGAGTGTCTCGTATGTGTCCATAGGCTCTCTTATATATGGTTCATCCAGGACTTCTCCGTTGACAGATACATGTCCGTCACTAATCTCTATAACATCACCGGGAACTCCGATGACACGCTTGACGAAATTCTGTGATTCGTCATCAGGATATTTGAATATGATAATATCGCCTCTCTGCGGGTCACTGAAAATGTATGATAATCTTAAGCCTATCAGTCTGTCGTGTTCCATAATAGTGTTAGTCATAGAACCAGTTGGAACCTCTGCATTGACAATTACAAAGTGGGTTATAAGAAAAGCGGCAATGAATGCAATGGCAAATAATTTAAGGAAACTTAAAAATTCTTTGAGGAAAGCTTTGCCAAACGATTCTTTGCTTTCTGTATTTTCTTCCATACAACAAAAACCTCCATAAAAAAGGCACTAAGACATAGGCCTTAGTGCCATCTATATGTATATAATACTATTCTTTGCGTTATTTGGCAAGCAATTCCATGATTTTATTACTTCTTGCGATAAATGCTGTCATCTGCTCTGGTGTTAATGGAGCGTGGCTTAACAGTGCAAGATCATAGAGCTGCTGGCAGATGATAGGAGTGTTCTCACCATCCTTGTTAGCTAATACATATTTAACAAGGTCATTATTGGCATTGAGTACAAGTGTCTGTCCCTGACCCCCGAACATAGATGGATCCATGCCAGGCATACTGTACATCTTCATCATATCCTGCATTCTTCTGTCCTGCTCAGAGAGAGTAATCATTGAAGAGATAGAAGCATTTTTAAGCTTTGATACTTCAATTTTTATGTTCTCATTGTTAAGAGCCTTCTTGAAAATCTCTGTAAGAGTCTCAGTCTCAGACTTTAACTCATCCTCAGAAGTCTCTTCCTTGAAGCTGTCAGATATATCAGCATCAATTCTTGCAAAATGAACACCTTCATTCTTGCTCTCAAGAGTAGTGATGAATGGCTGGTCTATATTATGTGTAAGTAAGACAGCGTCTATGCCTTCTTCCTTGAACATGTTAATGTACTGACTCTGTTCAACTTCATCAGTTACATAGAATACAGTATTTTCATGCTTTTCTTTGTTCTCATCAAGGCATTCCTTTAAAGTGAGATACTTGCCATCAATATTCTTAAAGATAATGAAATCGTTCATCTTCTCGGCAAACTTTTCATCCTTTAAGAAACCGAATTTGATAAATGGATTGATGTCATCCCAGTATTTCTCATAGTTTTCTTTATCTGTCTTATACATTCCAGAAAGCTTGTCGCCAACCTTCTTAGTGATGTACTCTGAAATCTTCTTAACAAAACCATCATTTTGAAGAGCACTTCTTGATACGTTAAGTGGAAGATCAGGACAATCGATTACACCCTTTAACAGAAGAAGAAATTCTGGGATAACTTCCTTGATGTTATCAGCAACGAATACCTGATTGTTGTAGAGCTTGATAGTTCCTTCAATTGATTCATATTCTGTATTAATCTTAGGGAAATACAGAATACCCTTCAGGTTAAATGGATAATCCATGTTAAGGTGAATCCAGAATAAAGGCTCCTTATAATCATTAAATACTTTTCTGTAAAATGCTTTGTAATCATCTGCACTGCATTCATTAGGATGCTTTGTCCATAATGGGTGAATATCATTCAATGCGACAGGACGGCGGACAATCTTAGCCATCTTCTTTGCAGGAGATTTCTCGATAGTCTTCTTAGTTCCGTCATCATTTTCAACTTCTTCTGTGACAGCATCTTTGACATATGTCTCAACAACAGTATCTGTATCAAGAACTTCCTCTTCAGGGATATCGTCTGTGAGCTGTCCTGCATCTTCGTTAGCAAAGTAGATAGGAACTGGCATGAAAGAGCAGTACTTGTCAATAACTTCCTTTGCCTTATATTCATTGGCAAATTCGTAGCTGTCCTCATTAAGGTAAAGAGTAATCTCTGTACCTACAGTAGTCTTATCTGAATCGCTTATGTCATATTCAGTTCCACCATCACATTCCCAGTGAACAGCCTTAGAGCCTTCCTTGAATGAAAGAGTATCAATAGTAACTTTGTCGGCAACCATGAATGCTGAGTAGAAACCAAGACCGAAGTGACCTATAATCTGGTCGTCATTAGTCTTGTCCTTGTACTTCTCAAGGAATGCCTCTGCGCCTGAAAATGCAATCTGGCATATGTACTCGTTAACTTCATCAGTAGTCATACCAATACCGTTATCGATGATTTTAATTGTTTTCTTGTCAGGACTTACATTGACAAGAAGCTTGTACTCGATATCATCTGGTGCCTCGTATTCACCGATTAAATCAAGCTTTTTTAACTTAGTGATAGCATCACATCCGTTAGATATAAGTTCACGATAGAATATGTCGTGGTCAGAATACATCCATTTCTTGATTATAGGGAATATATTCTGGCTGTTAATTGAAAGATTACCATGTTCTGTAGCCATTATTTATTACCTCACTTATCTTTAAATAATATGATGTTGGGGTCAAAAGGTATTTTGACTTCTTTGATTATCAACTAAAACATAATTTAATACAGTGGGATTGAATAGTCAAGAAAAAATTAGCACTCAAAAGAAATGAGTGCTAACAGAAGAAGCGTAAACACAGTAAATATGAGGATTACAGCATTTATAAAAAAAGTATTAATTCTCCTCGTAGTCAATCTGGTAATGCTCTAAGAATAACTTGATATAATTGTCAAAGCTATGTTCAATTGATTTATCAAGTGTGAATGTCTTAAGAGATGTTCCTGTTATAATTGAGACAGTGTTATCCTTATATCTTATATTGATAAAAAGTCCTTCTACATCAGCCACGCCAAGAGAAGTTTTGCTGTCCTCAATAATTCGTCCGACAACCAGATCAGGCATAACGAATATAATCTTCATGCCCGAAGGAACCTTGCTTCCCTTGATAAAGCTAAAGCAGAAGGGTTTGATTGTCTTCCATGGTGTGTAATTCTTATTGTCTAATTCTTCATATTCTTCATTAGTATAGAAGCTTTTGTTAACGCTTCCATCTATGGTGAAGCTGTATGCCATATTAAGCTCTGCCTGTGACAGCAGCATTGAATCAAATGTATCCTTGATAAGAAGATGTGACATAAATGTCTTGGTGTCTTTAAGTTGAAGTGAAATCATATATTTATCCTCCGTGAATATATAATATTACAAATAGTATATTATGTCAATCTTTTATATAATAATTCTGCAAGGTCTACAATTTTAAATAAGATGATAGATAAGACACACAGAATTATAATAGCCATGGCAATTGTGTCCATGGCGAATATCTGGCTGCTGTATACAATTAAATATCCAAGTCCTGACCTTGCAGCGAGAAACTCGCCGATAATTACACCTACGAGACAAAGACCTATGGCAACTTTCATATTGCTTATGATTGTTCCGATTGATGCCGGAAGTATAAGCTTTGACAACATCTGGAGCCGGCTGCTCTTAAAGGTTCTCATGAGCTTGATTTTTTCGGGGTCGGTCTCATTAAAGCTGGTGTATACATTAATGATAGTTCCAAATATCGCGACAGATACGGCGGTTACTATGATTGCTCTTGGGTTATTGCCAAGCCAGACGATTAACATCGGAGCAAGTGCTGATTTGGGCAGGCTGTTAAGTATTATAAGGAAAGGCTCGAACAACTGTGTTAAGAATGGTGAAAGCCACAGCAGAAGTGCAATTCCCACACCAGCCAGTATAATTATTGCGAAGCTTAAAAATGTCTCTCCAAGCGTTACAACTGTGTGCTTAAATAACACCCCGTCCTGGATTGAAACCTTGAAACAGTGTATTATCCTGGATGGCGAGCTGAATATAAATGCATCTATGATACCAGCGTTAGCTGTTATTTCCCATATTATTAAAAATGCTATGATAAGAGCAAAACGTAAAATACTGATTTTCCATTTATTATATTGCTTCATATTAATTAATCTCCTTCCATATAGTATTAAAGTAATAGGAGAATTCTTTGGCACTGCGTGCGGCAAATGGACTGTCATAGTCTGTAGAAAATCTGATTGGAATTGTCTGCTTTACAGTTCCCGGACGCTTGCTTAATACGACAACGGTGCTGCCCATTGATATTGCTTCAGATATGTCGTGTGTTACGAGGATTGCGGTTTTGTTCTGTTCTTTTATTATCTTATAGATGTCGTCACTAACTTCAAGACGTGTGTTGTAGTCAAGCGCAGAAAATGGTTCGTCAAGAAGCAGGATGTCTGGCTCTGTGGCGAGTGTCCTTATAAGTGCAACTCTCTGGCGCATTCCACCAGACAAAGATGATGGTTTCGCATTTTTGAATTCCGACAATCCGTAATCGTTTAACATATCATCAACCTTTTTTAACTTCTCATCTGTACATGTTTTGCCAAGCTCAAGACCTAAGAGGATATTTTTGTATACAGAACGCCATTCAAACAGGCAGTCGCGCTGGAGCATATAGCCTATATGCACTGGTTTATCTTTGGAATTGATTACTATGCTGCCGGAATCAGGTTTTAAAAGTCCGGCAATGATAGAAAGAAGGGTGGATTTGCCACATCCGGATGGACCTACTATAGAAGTGAAGGTGCCGGGCATTATATCTATTGATACATGTGACAGTGCATCTACACGCTGTTTGGAATCCTGATACGAAAAAGATATATCTGATATGGAGAGAAGTGGTTCCATTAGTTAGCTCCTTATGATTTCTTAGTTTATAATATGCAGGATTGCTGTTAATTGATTGCAAAATGACTGTAATAATAGTATCATTATATGAGTACGAAAGCGTATGAGGGGTAATGATATGATAGATATTGACGAGATGCTCAAGTCAATCCGCAATAAGCATGTATATATCCAGATGCATAATTTTCCTGATCCAGATGCGATAGCGAGTGCATTTGGACTTCAGTACATGCTTAAGGCGAAAGGGCTTGCTTCGACTATAGTGTACAAGGGCAAGGTTGATCATGGAAGTTCATATTCTATGGTTGCCCACCTTGGGATAGATATTGTTGAGATACAGGATGTCCATATGACTATGGACACTGAGATAATGATAGTTGATGCTCAGAAGGGCAATGCCAACATACTTGATTTACCGGGCAGTGAGATTGTGTGCTTTGATCATCATAAGACATATGGAACTGTTGATTACCTGTTCTCGGATATAAGACCGGAAGTGGGGGCGTGTGCTTCCATGATGGCTGAGTATATGTTCAAATATGGTGTTGATATTGACACGCGCATGGCTACTGCACTGCTGTATGGAATTAAGGTTGATACGGCTAATCTTACAAGAGGGGTATCGCAGCTTGACCTTGATATGTTCTACAAGTTATATAACATGGCTGACCAGAAGATATTAAAGGAGCTTGCAAGCAGTGTTCTTACAATGGATGATTTAAAGGCATACAGCCTTGCGATTAACAGTATCAAGACTATCAACAGGACAAGCTTTGCCAATGTTGGCTACAACTGTCCAGAGGCGATAGTTGCATCGGTATCAGATTTTATCATGATGCTTGAGACTACTGATAACACTGTTGTATATTCGGTAAAGGATGATGGAATCAAGTTATCTGTCAGAACTTCTGGCAATATTAATGTCGGTGATATCGCTAATGAAGCGCTTAAGGGAATCGGAAGCGGCGGCGGACATGAGAATATGTCTGGCGGTTTCGTGCCATATGACCCGTCAGTCAAGAATCCTACGTCTGATCAGGCGTATATAGACAGTCTGATAGGTGAGATAGAAGAAAGATTTGCAAAACAGATAAAAAAAGCGTATAATATTTAATATATTGCTCTTGTGGCGTAGCTGGTAGCGCAACTGATTCGTAATCAGTAGGTCGTGGGTTCGAATCCCATCAAGAGCTTAACTGCAAATCCAGCAATCTGGTATCAAAGGGGTCAAAATACCTTTTGACCCCAACATCATATTATTGGCTATACATTTATTTTACATCTTATATCGTCTTCAGGCATAGATTAGATAAACTGATTAACATTTTTGTCGTACTTATAATCTATAGAATCAAGGCTTTTTATAATATCCTGCTCGCTGACACAATATGTCTTGCATAATTCTGAAAGAGAAGCATAATGGTCGCGGAGCTGTGTGTTAACAAATGATAAAAGCATAACTGGGTCTTTTGGCATATCCATAAATCTCCTTATCTCATCTCTAAATTCATAATTTACACAAATATTATATATGAAACATATTATTTCGCAAGAGCTTGTGGTAAAATATATTTACATTAAGAAGGGCAGTTAGAACATGTACACGGGTTATGATTATGAAGAATACTGCTGTGAATATCTAAAAAAACACGGATATAAGCGTGTTATCCAGACGGCGAAGTCGGGTGACCATGGCATTGATATTATCGCAGTTAAACATAGGAAAAAATACGCATTTCAGTGCAAGTATTACGAGAATAAGATAGGCAACAGGGCAGTTCAGGAAGCGTATACAGGATGTAGTTTCTATGATTGTGATATTCCGGTTGTCATAACTAATTCAACATTTACAAGAAATGCCATTATAGAGGCTGACACGCTAGGCGTGGAGCTTATGGAAGGCATAGAGATTAAGAGAAAACCACATTATATTATGCGGCTTGCAGTGGCGGTTATTATTGCGGCAGTAATACTTGAATATATGCCGGAAAGCATATCGTCAAAGATTGATGATACAATTACGGGACTACTGAATAACCATTATGTGATAGCAGCAGGGCTTGTGCTGATTGCCTGCTGTGTAGTATATGGCATAATAAAAGCTATGAATATACTAAAAAGTGGAAAAGAAGAAACAGACGAAGAAGCTTGAATTAGAATAAAAATTCCTGCACATACTACATCTGATATTATAAGCACATTAGAGGTGCGGAAATGAGGATGGTATGGGCGCAGAAAATAAAACTTCAGATATTAAGGTTGATGATAAGAAGGTAGAGGATTACGGACAGGTCACATTAAATGGCGGCGAACATGATGACAAGATACAGCTCATGACGATTATCGGTGAGATTGAGGGACATGATGTGCTTTCGGCTTCATCTAAGAGTACGAAATACGAGCATATCCTGCCACAGCTCGCGGCTATTGAGGATGACAGTGAGGTTAAGGGCGTCCTTCTTCTTATCAATACAGTTGGTGGTGATGTGAGTGCGGGACTTGCGCTTGCAGAGATGATAGCATCTATGAAGACACCGACGGTTTCACTGGTGCTTGGTGATGCGCATAGTATAGGAGTGCCGCTTACGGTTAGTGCTGACTATTCATTTATTGCACCGACAGCTACCATGATAGTGCATCCGGTCAGAATGAATGGAACGATTATTGGCGCACCACAGACTTTTGATTATTTTAAGATGATTCAGGACAGAATCGTTAATTTTATAGCAGCTCACGCAGATATTGAGGCTGATGAGCTGGAAAAGATGATGATTAAATCAGGCGTGCTTACCAAAGACCTTGGAACAATCCTTGTCGGACAGCAGGCGGTTGATGCAGGACTGATAGATGAGGTGGGCGGAATAAGCGATGCTTTGAGTAAGCTTCGTGCTATGATAAAAGAACACTAAGGAGGCAGATATAGATAATTATGCTGTGTAATGAGTGCCCTAGGCATTGCAATATAGACAGGAGTATTACGACAGGCTTCTGCGGGATGAGTGACAAGATTATGGTTGCAAGGGCAGCTCTTCATATGTGGGAGGAACCATGTATATCGGGTGAGGAAGGCTCTGGGGCAGTATTCTTTTCAGGATGTAATCTAAGATGTGTATTCTGCCAGAATGCGTGTATTGCAAGAGGAGGAACAGGTGTGGAGATTACTGTCGGCAGGCTTTCAGAGATTTTTCTTGAGCTTCAGGGCAAAGGAGCTAACAACATTAACCTTGTCACTCCATCGCATTATGTAAAAGAGATTGTGCAGGCTCTTACCATGGCAAAGGATAACGGACTGACAATCCCGGTTGTATACAATACCAGCTCATATGAGCTGGTTGATACATTAAAATGCCTGGATGGGCTTGTTGACATATATCTTCCTGATTTTAAATATGTTGACAGCTCGCTGGCAATGCGGTATTCACATGCAAAGGATTACTATGAGGTGGCGTGTGCTGCACTGGATGAGATGCACAGGCAGATAGGTACATGCAGTTTTGATGAGCGCGGAATGATGAAGCGCGGCATTATAGTAAGGCATCTTATACTGCCAGGACATACAGCGGATTCAAAGAGAGTAATTAAATATATCAAAGACACATATGGCGATGATGTATTTATAAGTATTATGAATCAGTATACGCCTCTGCCACATGTCAGTGATTATCCTGAGATTAACAGGAAGGTTACGCAGAGAGAGTATGATAATGTCGTAGATTATGCCATTGATATAGGTGTTACTAATGGATTTATACAGGAAGGCGGAGTCGCAGAGGAGAGTTTTATACCTGAATTTAATGGCGAAGGTGTTAATGCTGATAAATAAGCGTAATACGAAATCTGCTGTTTGAGATTATGCGTATTTACTGGCTTTAAAACTTATAAAAACATAATTTAAAATCATAACAATGTAAAATATATAAATGATATAAAATTAAACTAAAAAATTACTATGAAAATACAACAAAAGTGTGTATAATATATATTACATAACACAGATTGGATATGCATATGGATAATGCGAATACAATTGCAGGCAATAAGGCACATTTGTGGCAGATTGCTTTCTTTTCACTTAACAATACGTCAACTAATCTATATCTGGCGATGATGGGGTATGTGTCATACTATGCCAACGGAATTGCAGGATTGTCTGTTGTGCTTGTGTCTTTCATTCTTACTGGAATGAGGGTGTTTGATGGAATTACAGACCCTGTTATCGGATATGTGATTGACAGGACTAATGGCAGATTTGGCAAGTTCCGCCCATTTATGATATGGGGATATATCATACTGGCGGCAAGCTCGCTGCTTTTGTATTTTACGACACATCTTGTACACGGATGGTTCAGGGTGCCATATTTCATAGCTGTATACACATTGTACATAATAGGATATACATTCCAGACAGCAGTTGTGAAGTCAGGACAGTCAGTTATAACTAACGATGTTAACCAGAGACCGATGATAACATTTTTTGACTCGACATTTATCATGTTTGCGCATGGAGTGGTGGCTTTCTATGTATCGGTTTATCTTATTGGCAAGTATCAGGACTTTAATAATGCTGCGCTGTTTAAGGAATTTGTTGTGACAGTTGTCATCTTCTCCGGCATATGTACACTGCTTGCGGTTATTGGAATCTGGCAGAAGGACAGACCACAGTTTTACAAGATGGAGGATGATTCCAAGGAAAAGATTCATTTCAGGGATTATGCCGCTATATTAAAACATAATAAGCCTATAAGAATGCTTGTTATAGCTGCAGCATCTAATAAGTTTGCGGCGATGGTATATGGCAATTCCGTAGTTATAGTCATGCTGTATGGAATACTTATGAACAATTATCCGCTGGCTGGAATTATAGGAATTATAGTGGGAATACCTAATCTGCTTATAATATACATAGGCATAACATATGCCAGGAAAGTCGGACAGAAGAAAGCGATGATTATGGCGACATGGGGCTGTATAATATCACAGGCAGTCCTTATGCTTATGATGATATTTATGGATCTGACGAAAGTAAGCCTTACACATATCAATGTGATAACGATTGAGTTCCTTGTGGTGTTTACAGTGCTTAACGGACTTAAATCCATAACTAATAATATGGTAGTCCCTATGATAGCGGACTGCACAGATTATGAGTATACGCTGAGCGGACATTTTGTTCCGGGAATAATGGGCGCACTGTTTTCATTTATTGATAAGACATTTTCAGCATTTGGAACAGGATTTGTAGGCATTGCGCTGTCTATAGCAGGGTATTCCAAGGCATTTCCACAGGTTGGTGATGCGTTGACACCAGAGCTTAAGTTTTTGACGGTGTTCTTTTACTGCATAATTCCAATCATAGGCTGGGTTGTTACGATAGTTATAATGCGTTTTTACCAGCTTGATAAAAAGACAGTATCTATGATGTATACTAATGAAGAAACTTAGGTGAGGAGTATATTTTACTTGTAGGTGAGGATTATATTTGACTTGCTTGAAAAGAGGGGAAGATTATGGCTGAATTGATTGTTACAAAAGGGAATCCCATATACATGGGAACTTCCAAGCAGGGCAGAATATATAATTTTGCATATTGTAGTGATGCCACAGAGGTGTATCTGCTGATAGTTGATTCTGATTTTAATGAGGTGCACAGGATAAAGCTTGACAGCTCATATAAGACAGGTGATGTATTTGCAGCAGCACTCAGCGGTGTATCGCTTGATAAATATTTTTATTGTTATGAGGTTGATGGCGTGTTAAAGCTTGACCCATATTCCAAGACTGTTACCAACTGTGAAAAGTTTGGAATAGAGGAGAGCAAGAGGCATGCGAGCAGGATTGTTCTTGACAAGTTTGAGTGGGGAGAGGATAAGCCCCTTGGGATTCCATATGAGGACTGTGTGTTTTATAAGATGCATGTCAGGGGCTTTACCAAGAGCAGGACTTCCGGAGTGAAGTGCAAGGGCACTTTCAAGGGAATTGCAGAAAAGATTGACCATCTTAAAAATCTTGGCATTACAACCATAGAGCTGATGCCATGCTATGAGTATGATGAGATGGGAAGATTCCCGGAGTTAAGTGATGATAAGGAGAGCATATATAATAAGCTGCCGATTAAAAGACCTGTTAATTACTGGGGATATTGCAGTGGATTCCATTTTGCACCGAAAGCTTCATTTAGTGCGGCTTCGCAGACAAGAGCAGATTATACGGTTGAATTTAAGAGCCTTATAAAACTGCTTCATGCCAATGGCATTGAGGTTGTTATGGAGATGTTCTTTGACAGGGAGACTCCTGATATGATACTTGACTGCGCAAGGTTTTGGGTGAGAGAATATCATATTGACGGAATACATCTGTATGGACCACAGACAGCACTGGAGCTTCTTGCAAGCGACCCGATGCTTTCACATACCAAGATAATAACGGTATATTGGGACAGGGATAAGAAGGGTGTCCGCAATATGGCAAGCTATAATAATGATTACAGCAATGTGGCAAGGAAGCTTCTTAAAGGCGATGAGAACCAGCTTGAAAGCTATATTGGCATGTCAAGGAAGAATCCTTATAACAGTGCGGTTATCAATTATATAACTAACCACAATGGATTTACTATGATGGATCTTGTCAGCTTCGACAGGAAGCACAATGAGCACAATGGTGAGAATAATCAGGATGGCGAGAACTATAATTATAGCTGGAATTGCGGAGTTGAAGGCAAATCCAGAAAAAAGAAGATAGTCGATTTGAGACAGAGGCAGATGAAAAATGCATTTTTTATGCTTATGTTTGCCGCAGGAACGCCGCTTATTCTTGCTGGTGATGAATTTGAGAATTCGCAGGGAGGTAATAATAATCCTTACTGCATAGATGGTGAGACAACATGGCTTAACTGGAAAAAGTCAGATGAGGCATGTGATATGGAGAAGTTTGTAAGAAAGCTTATAAGATACAGGCTCGGACATAAGATTCTCCATATGGAAAAGCAGTTGTTTGCCTCAGATTCCAAATCATGCGGATACCCGGACGTGTCTTATCACGGAAGTGATGCATGGTATCAGGTTATGGAGAATTACAACAGGCATATCGGAATAATGTACTGCACGAATTATGACGGCTTGCCACATGATGATGAGTATGAGCTTATATACGTAGGTTTTAATATGCATTTTGGCGAACATCAGTTAGCTTTGCCTAAGCTGCCTGAGAATGTGGTGTGGGAACAGAGGATATCTTCTGGAACAGAACAGCTTAATATCGAAGATGGAAGATATATCCATATACCGCCAAGAACCACAGTTGTACTGCGGGCTGTTATCAATATCAGGAACGAAAAGGATGAAAAGAATGGTAGATATTAATAATATTGAAGAACTGAACTCTTTCTTTGAAGAATTTCAGCAGAAGTTTCAGGCAGGAGAGGAGCGCACGGCAGCAGATATGCTCTCAGGGCTTCTTGAAGATATAGAGAAGCAGATGCCAGCGGCGAAAGCCGGATGCGTTGATGAGAGAGGCAATATATCTGCATCAGAAGAGAAATCTACATGTGCGATAAGCCTCAATCATGTAATGGAGTATTATATATATGCATTTTATTAT
>URGC01000076.1 GCA_900547255.1 uncultured Eubacterium sp.
CGAGGGTTAACCTCGATTACATATACCTGATCGTTATATACGATAAACTGGATATTGATAAGACCCTTAACATGAAGTGATCTTGCAAGTCTCTTAGTATATTCTACTATCATATCTGTAATTCTTGGAGTGATAGACTTAGCTGGATATACAGAGATACTATCTCCTGAATGGATACCGGCTCTCTCGATATGCTCCATGATACCAGGGATAAGAATATCCTCGCCATCACATACAGCATCTACCTCTATCTCTTTACCCATAAGGTACTTATCTACAAGAATTGGATGATCCTGCTTAATTCTGTTGATGATGTTCATGAATTCTACAACATCTTCATCAGATACGGCAATCTGCATACCCTGTCCACCAAGAACGTATGAAGGACGAACAAGTACTGGATAGCCTAATTCATTAGCAGCCTTTAAAGCTTCCTCAACTGTGAATACTGTATGACCCTTAGCTCTAGGAATCTCACACTGCTCAAGAATCTTATCGAATAACTCTCTATCTTCCGCGGCATCTACATCCTCTGCACTTGTTCCAAGGATTGGAACGCCCATCTTCATAAGAGCCTCAGTAAGCTTGATAGCTGTCTGTCCACCAAACTGTACAACAGCTCCATCTGGCTTCTCAAAATCAACGATTGACTCAACATCCTCTGGTGTAAGTGGCTCAAAATAAAGCTTATCAGCAATATCAAAGTCTGTTGAAACTGTCTCAGGGTTGTTATTGATAATGATTGTCTCATAACCCTGCTTCTCAAATGACCATGTACAGTGAACTGAACAGAAGTCAAACTCAATACCCTGACCGATTCTTATAGGACCTGAACCAAGTACTAATACTTTCTTCTTGTCCTTAGTCTCAACTGCCTCATTCTCGCTTCCATATACAGAATAATAGTATGGTGTTGTAGCAGCAAATTCAGCGGCGCATGTATCAACCATCTTGAATACTGCATGGATATCATACTCGTCTCTTAACTCTTTGATTTCTCTTTCTGTGTGACCAGTAAGTTCGCCGATTACATTATCAGGGAATTCAATTCTCTTAGCTTCCTTTAAAAGCTCCTTAGTAAGTGGGCCACGCTTTAAAGCATTTTCCATATCTACAATAATCTGGAGCTTATCGATAAACCAGAGGTCAATCTTAGTAATATCATGAAGCTTTGCTGCTGGCATATGTCTTCTCAACGCCTCTGCTATCTTCCAGATTCTTCTGTCATCTACTACAGCAAGCTCCTCTAAAAGCTCCTCATCTGTAAGCTTAGTAAAATCATATGACATAAGGCTGTCAACATGCTGCTCAAGTGAACGGATAGCTTTCATAAGACCACCCTCGAAGTTATTAGCAATACTCATAACCTCACCAGTAGCCTTCATCTGTGTTGTAAGTGTTCTCTTTGCAGAGATAAACTTATCAAATGGAAGTCTTGGCATCTTAACTACACAGTAGTCAAGTGCTGGCTCGAAACTTGCGAATGTCTTTCCTGTAATTGCATTCTTAATCTCATCAAGTGTGTAACCTAACGCAATCTTAGCTGCAACCTTGGCAATAGGATAACCTGTAGCCTTAGAAGCAAGTGCTGAAGAACGGCTTACACGAGGGTTAACCTCGATTACACAGTACTCAAAGCTGTCTGGATTAAGTGCGTACTGTACGTTACATCCACCTGTGATACCTAATTCATCTATAATATTAAGAGCTGATGTTCTAAGCATCTGATACTCTTTATCTGACAATGTCTGGGAAGGAGCTACAACGATACTATCACCTGTATGTACACCAACAGGGTCGATATTCTCCATGTTACATACTGTAATGCAGTTACCATTGCTGTCTCGCATTACCTCGTACTCAATCTCTTTCCATCCAGCGATACAACGCTCAACTAAAACCTCACCAACTCTTGAAAGTCTGAGTCCATTCTCAAGAATTTCACGAAGCTCAGCTACATTGTGGGCAATACCACCGCCGCTTCCACCTAATGTGTAAGCAGGACGGAGAACTACAGGGTAACCAATCTTAGCTGCAAATGCTTCACCAGTTGGAACATCGTTAACTACGAGTGAAGCTGCACATGGCTCGCCAATCTTCTCCATAGTCTCCTTGAACATAAGACGGTCTTCCGCCTTCTTGATTGTAAGTGCTGTTGTACCTATGAGCTTGACATTATGCTCTTCAAGGAATCCAGTCTCTGCAATCTCCATAGCAAGGTTAAGTCCAGCCTGGCCACCTAATGTAGGAAGAATACTGTCTGGCTTCTCCTTTAAGATTATCTGCTCAAGTACTTTAACTGTAAGAGGCTCAATATAAACCTCATCTGCAATATCCTTATCTGTCATGATTGTAGCAGGATTAGAATTAACAAGAACAACCTCAATGCCCTCTTCTTTAAGAGAACGGCAGGCCTGTGTACCAGCATAATCGAACTCTGCAGCCTGTCCGATAACAATTGGACCTGAACCTATAACTAAAACTTTCTTAATGTCTTTATTCTTTGGCATCTTCTTAGTCCTCCTTCTTCATCATGTCCATAAATCTATCAAATAAGTAACCTGTATCCTGTGGACCTGCACATGCCTCAGGATGGAACTGTACTGTAAATATCTTCTTACCTACATACTCAAGTCCCTCGTTTGTCTTGTCATTAACATTTTCAAAGGCAGGAACAGCAACCTTTGGATCAAGTGTTGTCTCATCAACAACATATCCGTGGTTCTGACATGATATGTACACTCTTCCAGTCTTTAAATCCTTAACTGGATGGTTAGCACCTCTGTGTCCATATTTTAACTTATGTGTATCTGCACCTGTTGCAAGTGCCATAAGCTGATGTCCAAGACAGATTGCAAAGATTGGAACATCACTTGCATACAGCTTCTTAAGCTCCTCAATAATCTCAACACATTCCTTAGGATCACCTGCACCATTAGATAACATAATACCATCTGGATTAGTGCTAAGAATCTCTTCTGCCTTAGTGTATGCAGGATATATAGTTACCTCGCATCCTCTCTCATTAAGAGAACGTGCGATATTTCTCTTGGCACCGAGGTCAAGGAGTGCTACCTTAGGTCCCTTGCCAGGAAGAACTTCGATTTCCTTACATGTTGTCTTTCTTACAACACCTGTTACTGAGTACGCCTTAATCTTAGGAAGAACTTCATCGAGATTGTAATTCTCGTTAGTTGTTATCATTCCATTCATAGTACCCTTTTCTCTTAAAATCTTGGCAAGAGCTCTTGTATCAATTCCTGCAATACCAGGAATATCATTATCTAAAAGAAATTTCTGAATAGGATCTTCGCATCTAAAGTTGCTTGGAGTTCTTGATAACTCTCGCACAATAAAACCATCTGGCTGAGCCTTAGATGATTCCATATCTTTGTAACATATTCCGTAATTACCAATTAAAGGATATGTCATAGTTACCGCTTGTCCAGCATATGAAGGGTCAGTTAAGACCTCCAGATAGCCTGTCATTGATGTATTGAAAACTATCTCGCTGATAACCTCACGGGTAGAGCCAATACTTGTGCCACTAAACACTGTTCCATCTTCAAGAATTAAAAATGCTTTCATGATTTACCTATTCCCTTTCGTGTTTTGCGCAAAAAAAAAGACAAAAAATTGCCTTTTTTCTCGGATTTATAAAATTTTACCACATACAAGTCGCGATTTCAAGCGAGTATTTATAATTATGCAAAAACTTCTCATATCTATAGAAATGAATTTCAAAATCAATAGATATGAGAAGTATTTAGTTATTCTTTGGGAATTTCAACCATTCCAGAATATTTGAATGTAACACCTCTGTCAGTAGAGATATATTTGGCTGCTGTCCTGCCGCTATTATAGCTTCCGTCACTTCCCTGCGTGAGGTAGACTATAATATCTGAATTCTTGTCAACAACCGGAACGCTTGCCTCCTTAAACACACTGCTCCATGTTGCATCACTTCCGACTGCCTCTGCCACAGCACTCTCAAGCTTCTGTTCTGGAAGATATATTTTTTCAAATGTCTTTCCACCATCAGAAGTCATATAAAGGTTAGAGTCAACTTCCTCATCATATTCATATGCAAAGAAGCCAGTCTGTGCGCTTATGAATTTGACACCTTTTAATTGTCCTGTCGATGGTCCCTGACCTGTCGCACTCCATGAATTGCCACCATTGGATGTGACATATATCTTGGAATATGTCTGGCTGCTTCCGGAACTATATTCTGCCACAATGATACCACTGTTCTCGTCAAAGAAGTCTATATAATAATACTGTGCACCATATGTGTCATCTATCTCACATGTTGTCCACTGTGTTCCAAGGTCTGTTGAATACACAACCGTAAGTGGTGTCCTGCTTCCGCCGCTCGCTGTTCCACCATACAAAAATGCTGTCATAGTTGTATTGACAATGAAGCTGCCCTTAGCAAGACTCTGGCTTCCAGTTGAGCCATTATCCACTATAGGAAGCTTTGATATATCAACTGGAACATTGGTAAATTTCTCACCGCCATCATAAGTGACTGACAGGAAATTATTCTTTATCTGGTAATATGCATAGGAACTCTCTGTCGCATCCTCCAGTATTCCAGATGTTATATTATTCTTGCTGTTCTGCTCTATTCCATAATCCTCAGGCGACATTATTGATGAGACATATATAGTGGCTGTTCCATCATAGTGATTGTCTATGATAAATTCCACTACCCACTCACAATGCATTCTGCCATTCTCAAGTATTCCATTCCATTCTTCAAAATTATCCATGTTGGAATCATTGAGTCCTGCACTGAAACTTATAAGAAGAATATCATTGCTGTCATCAAGAACTGTAGGCTCATCTATCTGTATTCGGTTAAGCCTTTTTGACCAGCTTAAATATTTCTGGGAATACTGCGCCAGAAATTCTCTTGTCCATATATTGCCAATATGGCTTATGTCAAGGTCAGCAAAATCCTGTGATAATGTATGGTTAACCTCTCCTGAATCCTTGGGTTCAACAACATTGCCAACAGAGTCAATTGTCACCGCAAATGTATATCTTGATTTTAAATTAATCTGCTTTGACTGATTCTCTGAATATCTGCTGTATACCATATAGGAAATAATCAGAATAAATATAATAAATACAGCTATCTTTTCTAAGATACGGATTATTCTTTTCCTGTTAGTCATTCTTCCAGCCATCTCCTAACAACAATCTAAACGGTTATGGACAAACTACTCTCTCTTCATATGCATGGCTTCGCGCACAATCTTTCTGTAATGCTTGTACCACCACAGATAAGCTGTTGCCGCCGCACCAACCACAAGCATGATAATAGCTGATACCGGATGTGCAAATGCAAGCCACACTGATGATACCTTTCTGCTAAGAACAGGCACTCCGTAAGCTACAAGCACGCACATAGCCATAACGAATCCATTAAATGTTCCTCTGTTCTCATATATAACTGTAAACTTCTCATATATAAGAATCGCAAACATCTCTCCCACAGGTCTGCACGCCGCTGTAAATAAACTTAAGCATAATGCTCTCCAGAATGTCACGCCAAACATTGTAAGGATAATTGTAAAATATACAAAATCTGCTGCAATCTTATAAGCAAGCTTTCCAAGGAAATTCATATATGGACTTATAAGCATGACACGCATCATAAGATAATCCCTGTCACCCATCGCCATCAGTGTAGTATTAGCAATGCTTCCACATATTGTAGACAGCATAAAGAACATATATATCATAGTTGTCTGCTGGTGGCTTGCAATAAGCGGACACATACGCGCTATAAGCCTGTATGGAACATACATGAATATAAGGACGTATATATATTTACGTAAGAATTCAAGCAGAACAATGCCAATCTGGGCCATCACACCAAATGTTGTCTTTAATTTACGGTTGTTATTATCAACTATCTGCTCATGCAGCTTATCACCGAGATTAGGTATTCTGTATAAAACAAGCAGAAACCTGTTCATCATCTCCATATATCTGAGAATCTTCTCAGCAAACATCTTTTTAACAATTATCATTCTTCTAAATCTCCCAATATATCAAGAATTGCATTATTAATCTCAGGGATATTAATCATCTCTGCTGTAACCTCATTAAGCTCGCCATTGTTTAAGACAAGTACATCTGGTGCAATTCTTTGAGCAACAGAAAGCACACTTGTCGATATGAGAACCACATGCTCACTGCACTCAGATGACAATACATCAAGAAATGTATCTATATACTCCTCGCTGCAGAAATCCAGTGGCTCATCAAACATGATTACATATGGCCTCTGCACAAGGAATGCCGCAAGCTGCAATCTCTTCTTATCTTCAAATGAATAGTTACATATCAGGTCATTCCTGACTTCTTCTGAAAGCTTAACACTGTCAAGATAACCATCTACATTCTCTTTTTTCTTAAATAAACACAATAAGCTTATAAATTCATATCCAGATATATACATAGGAAGCACGCTCTGCTTGGCTGCATAGAATGATTCTCTCTTAGAGCCTGACTCTATTGATCCGCCATCAATCGGAATATCACCACTGATGCATTCAAACAATGTTGTTCTTCCTGCTCCTGTTCCACCAAGAATAGGATAAATCTTCCCCTGTTCAAACGTGTAGTCAACGTCTGTAAGGATTTCCTGTTTGTCATATATCTTCTTGACATGATTAAGTTTAAGCATGCTAATCCTCCATGTATGGTTCTAATATGAACGCATAATTATTGTTAATTATATACTACTATCACATTTTTTGCAACTTACGCAAAATGCCAGCATCCACTTTAAGAAAATTTAATAAATTAATTAGTTTTTATTTCTATTTGAGGTATATACTCTTGTTGCCTTTAATATATTTATTTGGTATAATGTGCAGATGTTGTCAGAGATATTTCATATATAATTTACACAGTTAACATTATTGATAATTATTCAGGTATCTGTTGAATACTGAATATATATTGAATTTGAGAGGGGTTTCTTAGATGGTTAATCATTTTAAAAAATGGCGTCCTTTATTTGGATTGTACGTCTTAATATATCTGCCTTGGTTCTTTTTCCTCGAAAAAGTTATCACAGATGCTACACCTAATATGCATATTATTGATATAGCAATTGACCAAGCTATACCATTCTGCGAATACTTTATAATTCCATATGATTTCTGGTTTATCTATATAGTCGGCTCGTGTCTGTTCCTGATGATATTTGCAACAGACAAAGAATTTATACGTATGGCTCTGTCTCTTATAATCGGAATGTCCGTATGCCTGATAATATGCATGATTTATCCTAACGGACTGAATCTCCGCCCGGACACACTGCCAGACAATATATTCGGTTCATTTGTTGCATCACTTTATGCGATTGACACACCATACAATGTATTTCCAAGCATCCATGTATACAACTCAGTTGTGATACACATTGCCCTTAACAAATGTGAAGCTCTAAGAGACCACAAGGCAATCCGTACATGCTCACTTATAGTATGTATTCTCATATGTCTGTCTACTATGTTCTTAAAACAGCACAGCGTAACAGATGTAATCGGCGGATTAGCTTTCGGCGGCATAATGTATATTCTTCTCTATGTTGTGAATTACAGCAGATTTAGAAAAGGGGCTTCTGATGAAATCTGTGACGCCAAGTCATGTGAAGCTATTGAATCTAATGAATAAGCCAGCAATTCTTAAATTTAAAGGGACTGCCGCCTTAACGATTGAAAATCGTTAAGGCGGCAGTCCCTTTGCATTTTCTATATTTATTATTCATCGAATATGCTTACTATCTCTCCATCAAGAATCTTATTCATATTCTTGACTGCACAGAAATTGCCACACATTGAACATGTATCTTCTTTTTCTGGCTTAGATGAAGCACGGTATCTTCTTGCCTTCTCAGGATCTATAGCAACATCAAACATTGCCTCCCAGTCAAGCTTCTTTCTGGCAACATCCATCTTGTGATCCCACTCCATAGCTCCCGGAAGTCCCTTGGCTATGTCCGCCGCATGTGCCGCTATTCTTGACGCAATGATTCCTTCTTTAACATCATCAAGGTCTGGAAGTCTTAAATGTTCTGCTGGTGTTACATAACAAAGGAATGATGCACCATATGTAGCTGCAATCGCACCACCGATAGCTGCTGTTATGTGGTCATATCCCGGTGCTATATCTGTAACAAGAGGTCCTAACACATAGAAAGGTGCTCCCTTACAAAGTGTCTTCTGAATCTCCATATTAGCTTGAATCTGGTTAAGAGGCATATGTCCCGGTCCTTCAATCATAACCTGAACATCCTTATCCCACGCTCTCTTTGTAAGCTCGCCTAATGTGATAAGCTCCTCTATCTGTGATATATCTGAAGCATCCTCAATACAACCTGGACGACATGCATCACCAAGGCTCATTGTCACATCATACTCTCTGCATATATCAAGAACCTCATCATAATGTTCATAGAATGGATTCTCATTACCAGTCATCTCCATCCAGGCATATATGATTGAACCACCTCTTGAAACGATATTCATAAGTCTCTTTGAATTACGGAATCTCTTGGCAGTTGCCTTGTTAATTCCACAGTGTATAGTCATGAAATCCACGCCGTCCTCAGCATGCATTCTTACTATATCAAGCCACTCCTGGGCTGTGATTTCCTTCAATGCCTTGTGATAATACACAACTGCATCATATATAGGAACTGTTCCTATTATTGCTGGACATTCAGATGTAAGCTTTCTTCTAAACTTCTGCGTATCACCAAATGAGCTTAAATCCATAATTGCTTCTGCACCCATGGCAACAGCATTATTAACCTTATCAAGCTCCATATCAAGGTCAACACAGTCTCTTGATGTTCCAAGATTAACATTAATCTTAGTTCTTAATCTCTCACCTATTCCATTAGGCTCAAGACATTTGTGATTCTTGTTGGCAGGTATTATAACCTGTCCTTTTGCGATAAGTTCTCTTAATTCGTTAACATCGATTCTTTCCTTATCGGCAACTTTTTTCATTTCTTCTGTGATGATGCCCTGTCTGGCAGCATCCATCTGCGTAGTATACATATTTAACTCTCCTTTCCTACGTCGGCATTATCCGAATCAGGTTATATGGGTCGGCACATCTGTCCCTCTCAGCCGCCTGTCTGGCAGCTCCCCAAGCCGTTATATTATACCACTATTTACCACATTAGTCAAAGTACATGGCTGGCTTCCCAGCCCATTTTCTCCTCAAAGAATCCAAAACCGCCTAAAAATCACTGCTTCAAATCACTGATTTTTCTTAAAGCAAATAAAAGCTGCGGAAAGCTCCAATTTTTCACACAAATCTGGCGCTATACGCAACTTTTATCTATATTCAGCCGAATCCCCAATCCTACAGATGCAGCACTCTCTCCTTAATCTCCTGAGTTCTGCCCTGGTTCCAGAACTGTGTACCGATGTAGCCACAAGTTCTTCTGGCAACATTCATCTTGTCCTGGTCACGGTTCTTGCAGTTAGGGCATTCCCAGATAAGCTTGCCGTCATCATCAGTTATAATCTGAATCTGACCTGTGTAGCCGCATACCTGGCAGTAGTCGCTCTTAGTGTTAAGCTCGGCATACATGATGTTGTCATATATGTACTGCATAACAGAAAGAACAGCAGGTATGTTGTTAATCATATCAGGAACCTCAACATAACTGATTGCTCCACCCGGTGATAATGGCTGGAACTGGCTCTCAAACTTTAACTTGTCAAATGCACTGATATTTTCAGTTACATGGACATGATAGCTGTTAGTGATGTAATTCTTGTCTGTAACACCAGGAATCTTGCCGAATCTCTTCTGTAAGCATTTGGCAAACTTGTAAGTTGTAGACTCAAGTGGTGTTCCATAGAGGCTGAAATCAATATTAGTCTCTGCTGCCCATCTCTTACATGTATCTGTAAGATAGTTCATAACCTTGAGTGCGAATTCTGTACCGCCCTCCTGAGTATGAGACACGCCCTTCATATATCTTGTACACTCACATAATCCTGCATATCCAAGAGATATTGTTGAATATCCGCCATAAAGAAGCTTATCTATAGTCTCGCCCTTTTTAAGTCTTGCGAGTGCTCCATTCTGCCAAAGAATTGGTGCCACATCAGATGGTGTTCCCTTTAATCTGTAATGTCTGCACATAAGTGCTCTCTTGCATAATTCAAGTCTCTCATCAAGTATAGACCAGAATTTATCCATATCCTTACCAGAAGAACATGCCACATCAACAAGGTTAAGAGTTACAACACCCTGATTAAATCTTCCGTAATACTTAGGCTTGCCATTTTCATCATTGTATACAGTAAGGAATGAGCGGCATCCCATACATGGGAAGCACTGTCCCTCGCCATTCTTGTCTACCTTTAACTGCTTCATTATCTTTTCTGAGATATAGTCAGGAACCATTCTCTTGGCAGTACATCTGGCTGCAAGCTCTGTAAGATACCAGTACTTGTCGCCCTCATGGATATTGTCATCCTCAAGCACATATATAAGTTTAGGGAACGCTGGTGTTATCCATACGCCCTGCTCATTCTTAACGCCCTGGATTCTCTGCTTTAACATTTCCTCGATTACAAGGGCTAAGTCATCTTTTAACTGTCCGTCTGGAACTTCGTTAAGATACATAAATACAGTTACAAATGGTGCCTGTCCATTAGTCGTCATAAGGGTGATTACCTGATACTGGATCATCTGTACACCATTCTTAATCTCTTCCCTGACACGCATCTCTGCAATCTCTTTAACCTTCTCGTCAGAACATTCAATGCCGGCAGCATCAAACTCAGCTCTTACCTTACGGACGAATTTCTCACGGCTTATCTGAACAAATGGTGCAAGATGCGAAAGGCTTATGCTCTGTCCGCCATACTGTGAACTTGCAATCTGTGCAATTGCCTGTGTTGCTATGTTACATGCTGTAGAGAAACTCTTAGGCTTCTCAAGCATAGTCTCACTGATAACAGTTCCGTTCTGTAACATATCCTCAAGATTAACAAGACAGCAGTTGTGCATATGCTGTGCAAAATAATCTGCATCATGGAAATGTATAAGTCCCTGCTCATGCGCATCTACTATATCCTGTGGAAGAAGAAATCTTCTTGTAATATCTTTGCTGACCTCTCCTGCCATGTAATCTCTCTGTACACTGTTGACTGTAGGATTCTTATTAGAATTTTCCTGTTTTACTTCCTCATTATTACATTCAAGCAGACTAAGAATCTGCTCATCTGTAGAATTCGACTTACGGACAAGTGCTCTCTTATACCTGTATGTGATATATTTTCTTGCTACCGCAAATGCCCTGAAATTCATTATCTGATTCTCTACAAGATCCTGTATCTCCTCTACATTGAGAGAACGATTCATCTCCTGACAGATATCCTCTACATTTTTACTGATAACTTCAATCTGCTCTTCTGATAAACGCTCATTGTGAACGACCTCATTGTTAGCCTTTGCTACCGCCGCCATAATCTTGGCAATATCAAAGTTAACCTCCGTTCCACTTCTTTTAATAATCTTCATAGACCCCCGAAACCTCCTGTGTAATGTGCTCCTCACACATAAAAAACCTTGCTGGCAGACCATCCGCCAACAAGGTCGATTATACAATATCTTGATAGGTCAGTCAATACGCCAACCTATATATTGTGTATTGTAAAGATATACAAACACACCTCAAACCGCATTAACAAGCTATTTTACAGCTTCATTATATTCTGCATTTTCTAAGATATCCTGATGTCCATTCCTGCACAACATACCTATATATGATGAGAATACTGAAGCACAGTCAACCTCATAATTAGCCCACTGGGCTTCTTCTCCCTTGCTCTTGTTAAATGTGACTGCTCCCTTGATAACATCACCATCAACAATAGCAAACTGGATAGTTGATGATACCTTGGACTCCTTAAAGAATCTGCAAAGCTTAGGGAACTCTGAGCGGAAATGGCTTATATGTCCCATATCAACACAGTTGCCATTGTTTGCCATAAGTCTGCTGTATTCCTTCCAGCCTATGAACTTGCCATCATTAATACCCTCTATATCCATTCCATATGAGAATATCTTCTTATACTTATCACCATAATATATTGATACATTGTCAATACCAAAATTGTTAACAAAATGCATAAGCGCATCCCTAATGGCATCCGCAGGAGTATCCATAGCCATCTGCATAAATTTGCTGACATACTGGAGTTCTCTTACCTCTCTGTTATTGTTAAGAGCCTTCATCTCGCTTCCATTAAGTGTAGCCTCATACTCAGCTCTGTGAAGCTCATCCCTGAAGAATACATATCTGTCTCTG
>URGC01000077.1 GCA_900547255.1 uncultured Eubacterium sp.
CCGCCATAATATACCCCCACCGGCTCATCTATAAGGCACATTGCCATAATCTGCGGGTCATCAACACTCGAAAAGCCTATAAAGCTTGCAATATACTTGCCTGAGCCTCTTGGAAGCTTCTGTGATGTCGCAGTCTTTCCACCAATCGAAAACCCTTCAATATAAGCTTTATTACCACCGCCGTTCTCAACAACCTGGCCGAGAATATTCTTCATCATCACACTTGTCTGCGAATCAATGGCTCCTGTCTGTATATCGTATGTAAATTCCTCCACTGTCTCATCATTGTCATCAACTGTCTTAACCGCAAAATGTGGTGTCACAAGATTGCCGCCATTGACAATTGCCGCAGCAGCTCTTATCATCTGCATCGGAGTTATCTGGAATGACTGCCCGAATGACATCGTGGCAAGCTCTACCTCTCCCACATTTTCCTGCTTGTGGATAATCGTAGATGCCTCTCCTGCTATATCTATTCCTGTCTTTGACAGTAAGCCAAGCTTACCCATATATTTGTAAAATGATGATACACCGACTCTTCTTCCCCACTCAATAAATGCAGGATTACATGAGTTCATAACTGTCTCTGTAAATGTCTGGCTTCCGTGTCCCGTTGTCTTATGGCACCTTATCGTCCTGTCAGCAACAACAGTCCTTCCGCCGCATGAATAGTGGTCGTTAAGCGTACATACGCCTGTCTCCAGTGCCGCTGTCGCCGTTACCATCTTGAATATTGAACCCGGCTCATATGTATCATTGATACAGAAATTACGCCATCTGGCATTAAGGATATTCATGTCTGTCTCACCTGAATACGGGTCATTCAGGTCATATTCAGGTGTATTTACCATGGCTAGTATCTCACCATTGGATGGATTCATGACGATTATAGACACACTTTTTGCCTGACACGACAGCATTGTCTTATTGGCAAGCTGTGTCGCGTAGCTCTGGATATTGTAATCAAGTGACAGGACAAGATTATCGCCTTTATCCGGCTCATCTCTCATCTCCTGATACTCGTCAAGCTCTATTCCCCATGCATCTGTCACAGTAAGTATCCTGCCTGATTCACCGGATAACTGCTCATCATACTTTGCTTCAATGCCTAATATTCCCTGATTATCTGCGCCGGTAAATCCGATTATCTTGGAGGCAATACTTCCATATGGATAGTATCTTTTATAGTCCTCATCCACCTTGACACCTGGATAATTATAATTTCTTATTCTGTCGCCTGTCTCTTTATCAACATTGGATTTGACTCTCTCTATCGAAGATACCTTCTCAACTCTTTTTCTCGCTGTGGCTTCATCTATAGACAACTCTTTTACAAGCATCTGTATGACACTCTCAGAATCCTCAATCTGGCTGTGTATAACAGATACTGTACACACTGTACGGCTTGATGCAAGCACTACTCCGTTCCTGTCTAATATCTGTCCACGCATAGCTTTGATGCTTCGCTGTCTCTCATGAAGATTAGCAGCTTTCTCAGAATAATAGTCCGACTGGACTATCATAAGTACGCATAACCTTACTATAAGCACAACAGCCGCTGCCGCAACACACATAATGGCGGCGAACATTTTCTTTCTATGCCTCATGTAAGGTTTTCTGTTGGCTGTGTTAAATTTCAATACATTCTTATTCATAAAAATCCGAAAAGCAGGCTGATTATAATATATTATTAGCCGCTTTCCGGATATATGTTAATTATTATTCTCTGGAACCTGTACAGTTGACTCTACAGGACTGTCAGATGTATCCTGTGGCTCCTCTGATATATCTTTATATACATTAAGATAAGGAAGAATCTCCTCATATATGTCATGTGTAAGATTAAGTGCATCATTAGTAGAACCACCTGTTCCATTAGTACCGTATGCTTCATCAATAACGACATAGAGTACAATCTGAGGGTCATCCATAGGCGCACAGCCGATATATGAAACTACCCATTTGTTCTCAGAACGTGGCTGCTTCTGGGCTGTACCAGTCTTACCACCTATTGAATATCCTGTAACACCAGCCTTTTTAACAAGACCATTATCAACCGCATTCTTTAAGTATTTTCTCATAAGGTCAGATGTATTCTTAGTTACAGTGTATCTTACAAGTGTAGGCTCTATATTCTTGACAACCTCGCCTGTACTCTTCTCTATTCTCTTGACAACATGTGGCTGGTAATAGTTTCCGCCATTGACAACTGATGAAAATGCTGCTGCCATCTGGACCATATTGACATTAAGGTTCTGTCCGAATGAGTTACAAGCCGCATCAAGTGCTGTCATGTTAGAACTCTTTATAAGACCTGCTTCCTCACCCGGAAGGTCTATTCCAGTCCTGCTTCCGAATCCAAGCTGAATCTGGTAGGCAGCCATCTTCTTACCGCCAAGTCTTGATGAGAGCTGTATCATTGCAGGGTTACATGACTGTGCAAGCGCATCAGCAAGTGTTATTATTCCATGACTTCCCTTGCTTGATGATACATGGCATTTGATTGTCTCGCCGCTTACTTCCTCATATCCCTTACAGTTAAATGTGTCTCCGTCATATGTCACGCCCTCTTCCAACGCTTCTGCCTCAGTGAATACCTTGAATGTTGAACCAGGCTCATATATATTAGAAACACAGTAATTATTCCACAACGCATACATAGCATTAGTCATATCTACATCTGACATGTCGCTTAATTCTTCTGCTGTATATATCTTAGTTAAATCCCTTGGATTGTTAAGGTCAAAGGATGGGTAATTCACCATTGCAAGAATCTCACCCGAATTTGGATCCATAGCAATAACTGCTGTAGATTTAGAAGGACGTTCTGCATTAAGTGCTTTCACCTTCTGTTCTATGACAGACTGCACCTTATAATCAATAGTTGTGACTATATTATTGCCATCAACCGCCTTCTTTCCGTTAGTCTGGACTTCAAGATTCTCTCCGACATAGCTGTATGACATTCCATCTGTGCCTGAAAGCTCATCATTATAATAGCTTTCAAGGCCTAATTCACCACCATTAACTGCACTTGCAAAGCCTATCACATCACACGCAAGTGTATTAAATGGGTAATTCCTTATATAACTGTCCTCAAACCATACGCCCTTGATATCAGGATTATTCTTGGTATCTGCCATCATATCCTGGAATTCCTTAATCTTATCGGATGTAAGCTCCTTTAACAGCTTTTCATACTGGCTGTTAGGCTTAGATGCAAGAATTGATTCAAGGTCTGACCTGTTAAGTCCGAAGCACTGTACCAACGCATTTAATGTCGGATCCTTATACTTGGAATCTGAAAGGACTGTCTTAGGGTCAAGTATAAGATTATACACCTTCTCACTATACGCAAGGATTGTTCCATTCCTGTCCTGAATCTGTCCTCTCTTATAAGGGATAGTCATAGACGTGTATGTCTGATGGTCAAGGACTATCTTGGAGTAAGTTTCGCCCGACGTATAATTAATATGTATAATACGTGCTATTATGCCTAAAAAACATACCACAAATACAAAAAAAGCAATGCCAACCTTTTTTTGTGTAACTCTCAGCATTGCTTTTTTCTCTCGTAATTTTTTTCTTTTAATATCTTCGCTATTCATAATTCATTTCCTTATCTGTTATTATTTGGCAGATGGAATATCCTTATACTGCTTAACATATTCACTTACAGCAGAATCATATGTAATAACCTGGTTTCTGTCAGGATATATCATACCAAGTTCATTGACTGCTGTGTCAAATATAAGCTCATAGTCAATGTTAGTATTAATCTCGACTTCTCTCTCGTCATTCTCGTTAGTAATCTCGTTAAGCTTTGTCTGTAACTGTGTAACTGTATTCTGATTACCCTGAACTGCTGACTGGATATTAAGATACTGGACACACATAACAAATATAGTAACTACTATAGCAGACACACCAAGTGTATACAAGAAATTAACCTTATTAGCCCTGCGAATTCTCTTGTTGTTTAATCTCTCCTGTCTTAAAGCTTCCTCATCTCTTCTTACAGGTGATTTCTTTCTTGCAGGAGCAGCAGCCTTCCTTGCTGGTGCTGCCTGTGGTTCCTGCTGTGGTACAGATACCGCATTGCCATATATATATGGATTAGTATTTCTTGTCATTCTCGCCTTGTTAAAATCAATACTGCTAGACATCTCCTGGCATCCTCCCCTTAAATACTATATTTTCTCAAAGACTCTTAATTTAGAACTCTTTGATCTTTTGTTCTCATTAAGCTCCTCCTCCGATGGGAGAATCGGCTTTCTTGTGATAACCTTCCCCTTAGAAACCTTGCCACATACGCACACCGGAAAATCTGGCGGGCATGTGCATGGATTCTCATTATTCTTAAATCGTGTCTTAACAATTCTATCTTCCAATGAATGAAATGTTATGATACATATTCTGCCCTTTGAATTAAGTCTGTCTATCATCATATCAATAGAATTCTCAAGCACATCAAGTTCATGGTTAAGCTCAATTCTTATCGCCTGATAAGTTTTCTTTGAAGGATGCCCTCCTACTGCACGGCATTTCATAGGAATCGCAGCCTTGATTATCTCATTGAGCTGGAATGTTGTTGTTATCTCTTCGCTCTGTCTTGCCATCACTATATGCTTGGCAATATTCTTAGCGAATTTATCCTCACCATAATCTCTTATAATTCTATACAGGTCATATTCACTGTAACCATTAATGATATCTTTTGCTGTGAGCGATTGTCTCTGATCCATTCTCATATCAAGAGGTGCATCAATTTTATATGTGAAGCCTCTCTCTGCTGTATCAAGCTGGTATGACGACACCCCAAGATCTAATATTATTCCGTCAACCTTATCAATCCCAAGCTCATCGAGCACCAGATTCATATTACAGTAATTGTTTCTTACTATCGTTACTCTTGATGAAAATTCCTGCAGCCTCTCTGTCGCTGCCCTGATAGCATCCTCATCCTGATCGATTCCTATAAGCCTTCCCTTATCTGAAAGTCTCTTTGCAATCTCATATGAATGGCCGCCACCTCCAAGTGTTCCATCAACATATATCCCATCAGGTTTAATATTAAGATTGTCTATTGTCTCATCCAGTAAAACTGACTTATGTCTGAATTCCATATCATCACCCCTTATCAGATATCAAACTCTATATACTGAATCCAAGGTCCTCCATGTTCTCAGCAACTTCATCCATATCAGTATCGTATGTATTAACGGATTCTTCCCAAACCTCTTTGCTCCATATCTCAATTCGGCTTGCGACTCCAACTAATACCACATCTTTTTCAAGCTTGGCAAATTCTCTTAATACCTGTGGCAAAAGTATTCTTCCCTGTTTATCTACTTCACAGGCTGCTGCTCCAGCCAGGAAGAATCTTGTAAATTGTCTGGCATTCTTGTTGGTAAGTGGGAGAGTTCTTAACTTCTCTTCAAAAGCGTTCCATTCGGAGTTGGAATACACGAATAAACATCCATCAAGACCTTTGGTAACCACGAATTCGTCACCAAGTGCCTCACGAAATTTAGCTGGAACAATCAGACGCCCTTTAGCGTCGATGGTATGATTGTATTCACCCATAAACATAAATTTCGCCCTCCGTCTACCACTTTAAACCACTTGCTACCACTTTCCACCACTTTAGTGTCAATTTTATACTTATTTCATATAAATTTCAACCCTTTTTTGCAAAAAATAATGGGCGGAAGCCAGATTTTATCTAGCTTCCGCCCATTTACACACCATATAGTATTTTATGGTACTAGTACCACATTATGTAGGTTATTATACGTTAAATCTGAATAAAATTACATCGCCGTCTTTTACAACGTAATCTTTACCTTCCATTCTTACCAGCCCCTTCTCTTTAGCGGCATTGTAAGAACCACAGTCAAGTAAATCCTGATAATATACAACCTCTGCTTTGATGAATCCTCTCTCAAAATCACTATGGATTTTACCAGCCGCCTGAGGAGCTTTAGTACCCTTAGTAATTGTCCATGCTCTTGTCTCTGTCTCACCTGCTGTAAGGTAGCTTATAAGTCCAAGAAGTGAGTAACTTGCTGATATAAGCTTATCAAGACCTGATGAGCTTATTCCTAAATCCTCTAAGAACATCTTCTTCTCATCATCATCAAGCTCAGATATCTCCTGCTCAATCTGTGCACAGATAACGAATACGCCACAGTGCTCCTTCTCTGCGAACTCTCTTACTGCTGCCACATATTTATTGTTAGCACCATCATCTGCGAGGTCATCCTCTGTAACATTAGCTGCAAATATAACCGGCTTAGCTGTAAGAAGGTTATATTCCTTCATAAGTGCCTCTTCATCTTCATCTGCAAGCTCGAAATTCTTGGCAAGATTACCTGCCTCAAGATATGCTATAAGTCTCTCAAGAAGATCAACCTCCTTGGCAATATCCTTATTGTTGTATGCTGCCTTCTTCTGCTTTGCAAGTCTTCTCTCAAGGACTTCCATATCAGAGAATATAAGCTCAAGGTTAATAGTCTCTATATCACGGAGTGGGTCAATGCTTCCCTCTACATGGACTATGTTAGTGTTCTCAAAACATCTTACAACATGTACGATTGCATCAACTTCCCTGATGTTGGCAAGGAACTGGTTACCAAGTCCTTCACCCTTAGATGCACCCTTTACAAGTCCTGCTATATCAACAAACTCAATAACCGCTGGTGTTATCTTAGCTGAATTATATAATGCAGCAAGCTTATCAAGTCTCTCATCTGGAACTGTAACAACACCGACATTAGGGTCAATTGTACAGAATGGATAGTTTGCTGACTCTGCTCCCGCCTTAGTAAGTGAATTAAACAATGTGCTCTTTCCTACATTAGGAAGACCAACGATACCTAGTTTCATTTTGTATATTTCCTCCTTAGAAGACCTTGATTTTAAAGACTTCCTGGACTTTTGCACTTCTCTCATATACCAATTTTCAAAATGCTTTATTTTAGATGTCCAAAAATATGGTTAATGTACCAGCTACATACCAATTGATACAAGCAAAACAATAACGGTTACACAACCTTAAGTGCCTCTGCAATCTGGTCAATTTCTTTCTGTTTTTGTTCTTCTGTGGTGTGAACGCATAGGTTCATGAATACCTAATTTAGGATTATAGCATAGTAAGGCTTTTTCGTAAATCCTAATTTCAGTTCTAAAATTTCATCAGCGTAAGCGTTACTTGTTTACAGTTACATATTAAAGTCCTGACAATGTTCTCATAACAAGGTCTACATCTTTATTCTCCAATTCCTGAATAATGTGTAGATATGTTTTTTGAGTGGTTGTCATACTGGCATGTCCGAGTCTTCTTGCTACACTTGCAATCGAAACACCTGCAAATAGCAACAGTGAGGCATGTGTTTGACTTTCTGAGGGATAAAATAAGAACTATACAAAATTCGGGTATCTATGGATAAAATGACGTATTAGATAATTCTCAACAGAAAGGACAGATAAAAATGAAATTGATTTATGCAAAATACAATATGTATCATAACAGTATTGATGTAACCACATTCGATGGATATGTTTTAAGAATTGAATGCAATGTTGCAGAAGATGGCTTACGGACAACTCCCGGTTCTCAATGTGCCTTAAATGCATTGGCAATAGATGAACCATTAGAATATGCGACATTAGCTTTGGATGGAAATTTGCAGATGTGGGTAGATGCAGAAGATAGTTTGGAATTATTTTAAAATAAACGAGAGACGTATCAAACACACAACACTCCTACGTCTCTCGTTTTCCGTTAATATCTTTATTGCCTTCCTTATTATGAAGATATGTCAGAAACTTTTTTCTGAAAAATAATGAAAACAGCTACGGCTGTCAAGCCTAATGTCAGTCCAATCTGCCATATATTCTCTTGATTCGTCGGATTTTTTGTAATAATTATCTGCCGAATTATCATAACAACAAGTGATGTAACAATAGTTGCCGGAATAGATTTTTTTATCATTCCTATTACAAATGGCCACCAGAATAAGATGCTGCATACAATTGTGCTGACAATTATCATAGGAATCCATTCCGATAAATATTCCATTTGGAAAGAACCCTCTAACATATCAAAAGTGGCGTCCATGCCGATAATATACCCACAGCAGCATATATATCCCAGTAGAATTGCAATTGCCGTAAAAATCGAAATAATTATCATTTTTGCAGCAATAAGCGCCTTTTTATTTAATGGATAGGAAAATAAAATGGTAATCGTTCGCTGACTGTATTCGTTAATTACTAAAGAAGCAGTAATCGCAGAGGAATACACTAAAAAGATAAAAGAAACCAACAATCCAATTACTAAAAAAGCACTTTCAAAGGTATCTTTCGTCTGTTCCAGATCTGTCATACTGTCAGCCAATGATACTGTAATAAATAAAATACAAAAAGCAATTGCAAGCACCACAATAAAAATTTTTCGCAGCAATCTAAACTTTTTAAGCTCAAGTTTCAATAAATGTGCCATATTATTTTTCTCCTTCCGTCAGCTGGAAGAAATAATCTTCAAGGCTGTTTTCTTTTCTCCCAATACTCTCTAAACCAACACCATTTTTTACAAGTAACGCAGAAATTTCTTTTCCAGATACATTCGTATCATAAATTCGTATTGTCTTGTCATCCAAGACCGTAAAATGCGAGTAGTTCTTGTTCTGTTCTAATAAGCAGGCTGCCTGCTTTACATCATCTACATTCAGCTCAATATACTCAGCCCGATACTCATGTACATCATTCATTGACACTTCTTTCAACAGCCTGCCACCTGAAATAACACCTATTCTGTCAGCAATCTGCTCCACCTCTGAGAGAATGTGGCTTGAAATGAAAATTGTTGTGTCAAAATTTTGATGCAAACGAAGAAATAAGCCGCGCATTTCCTTTATTCCTTCCGGATCAAGCGCATTGATTGGTTCATCTAATATTAAAAGCTCCGGTTTAGCCAGAATCGCTCTTGCAATGGCAAGTCTTTGTTTCATCCCCAACGAATAATCAAATGTGGCTTGCGGGTGCTTAACTTTGCCTGCTGCCGCACCCACTATGAAAGGAGCTTTTCTATGAGCAATCAACACAAACATCCAACTATAAGTTTTAGAATCAGCGATGCTGAACGCAAGCAAATCGAAGCCCGTATCCTTGCCAGCGGCATGATGAAGAAAGATTACTTTGTCCGTTCCTGCATCTATAACCGCATCTGCGTTGTCGGCAAGAAAGAAAACATATATCCTCTTGTACAGACTGTTAATGCACTATATCTACAATTACTTGAAATGCAGAAAGCATTTATTGAATGCTGTGAACATCAAACTTTAAACAATCTTCCTACAAGTGATGAAATAAAGGAACTGCAGACCGACTATAACAATATGCTTACAGCCATCATTGATCTGCTTGATGGCGCTAAGTATCTGTGGGAAGGAGAACATCATGAAACAAAATAACCGTTGTTACCTGTTTGGTATGTATGAACCTAATACAGATTCAGTTATCATTAATACCATTACTGATACATATACCGGTACGCCTCTTACTATCAGTTGTAAAAAATGCAATTCCGTTGTCTTACTTGATACACCCGACGATATCGCGTATCTATATCGGCTGGCACAGGAGAATCCTCTGCTGTATGCTGAATTGGCTTGTAAACCTAATGGATTACAGGAATATGTGGACGCTATGAATGAATTTAATTAAGTCTGCATAACAGGTTATATCTTAAATTGTTTTCCAAGTTTCTATCGAGTTTTTTTTAACTCGATAGAAACTCGAAGCATTAACATAGATTGATAATATACCATCTTACTTGTGACATTAATCTTACCAATGCTTTTCACTCAACTAAACTCTTAACTATCATTGACTAAAAATATTAAGCAAATACTTAATAAATAATCATCATTGTATCTGTTCATACATCTGTGTTTTATAACGAGTTTTAATTGAGTGATAATTGAGTTTTATTTTACCCAAAACTCAATTATCACTCAATCCATCAAATATAACATATCTAGCCGCCGGTCCTTTGCCCTTTAAGTTAATCAATTTCTCACTTCTCATCTTATCAATAACACTTCTTGCTTGTTGTTTAGTAAATCCACACATTTCCTGTATTTTAGCAGATGTTATCTGGTCATTCGTTTATAAATACTCTAAAATCATATTTTTAGCCTTGATATACTGGACTGTTTTATCTCTTGTATATTCCACATCTGACTTTAATGCTTCGTAAACCTTAGCTGTCAGCATGTATTCCTTTCCAACAATCTCTATTAATCCACTATTAATCAGTTCATTACATGATTTTTTCGTTTCATCCAGAGATTTTTGGACTTTCCTCGGCAACTCTGATAACTGTTCCTTTCTGTTATCTAAAAGATCTCTTAATATCATCATCTCAGCCAAAGACATAATTTTACTATTTTTATCTTGCACTTCTGTAATAAACTTAACAAATTCAGTATTATCTATTGCACTAAATATTGTAAGCGAAACTGCATCATTAAATGATCTATATCTTGGATATGGCTTGCCCATCGAAACCATGTCCTTAAAAATAATATCTACTCCCTGACCTGTCCTCTGGACATACTTCAAATTTTGAAGTGTCTCCGCTATTAGTTTATTTCTAGGAATCGATGGATGAGTTATAATATTGTCCTCTGTAATTCCATCAAGAAATCCACCCGGATTTTCAATAACTATTCGATCTGGGTATTGTTTTACATAAACCGCAGCATTACTCTGGTAGTCTCTATGAGACAATGCATTGAGAAGTGCTTCCTGAAATACTCTCTCTGGAAAATCTTCCACCTCAAGTCTGAATAATCCTACCTGAATGTTCTCTATCTTACTGTATGCTTGTACTCTCTCAGTCAACTTATCAAAAGCAGGGAATTTTATCTAGTTTCTACCTATTGTTTTGATTTTTGAAAAATTGTATTATCATTTTGTTGTCATCTCGGTGCATCATCAATCAAGCCAATTCTATCCTTAGCTTCAAACTCCACAACCAAATCTTTTTTGGGAAGAAACTCTGGATAACCATTATTCACAACTATAAGCTGTATATCCTTTTCATATTCTTTACCCATTTTTATAAATGTATTAATTATTGCGTTAAATATTTCTTCATCCCTAAACTCTTCTTGTGCAGCATTAGCTCCTAGATTTTTTCTAGGACTATCTATCATCAATAAATTCAGATGATAAAATCTGTCCTTATCTAATGTCATTTTGGCTATGGATAAGTAATACGCAATAATGATCAAAGTTACACCACCCAAACTTCCCAAATCATTATATTTACGTCCTCTTACATATGGCAAATATGATTTCTCTTCTATATAACCATAATCAAGTTTCGGGAAGTGAAAATCCTTCAAATAATCATTGAATACGCTTGTTAATTCTTTAATAATTTCCGATTTATCATTCTGTTCTGCCATATGATTACTAATATTTTTCCTAATACTCGCCAAATCATCTTCTTTACTTTTCATCAATTTTCGCAAACGTTCATATTCCTCCAGCATATGCAGACCAGAATCTATTTCTTGTATTTGTCTATTACATTTGCCAATCTCAAAATTCAATAATTCTATTTGTTCAATATATGGATTAACATACCCTTCCTGTAAATGCAGCAGTTCAGAAGTTTCTTCCTCCAAAGCATTTCTTTTTTCAAAAATCTGTCTCTCCAATTTATTACTTTTTTCTCGTTCAGATTCTATATGTTTTTGCAACTCAGTATGTCTTCTTTTCAGTAATGTCATCTCTTTTTTAACCTGCAGCAAATCACTTACATCCTTTGACATATCATTATTACAAAGAGAACAATGAGTTCCATCATGTTCACTTATTGGCTTCAAGCAGTTTGGACATACCAAAAATTCATACTTGTTAATTTCAGGAACTCCTACCAAAAGCATTTTACATTTATCAATATCCACTTTATATTGATTCAAAAGCAACCTTAGCTTTGTAATATACTCATCTTGATCTAACTTTTGCTCTGTTAGCACTCTTATCTCATTT
>URGC01000078.1 GCA_900547255.1 uncultured Eubacterium sp.
AGATAGAAGCAGAATACAGGCAGGAAAAGGCTAAAAATGAGAAAGCCCAGCAGGAGATAGCTATGTTAAAGAAAGAGATTGAAAGGTTAAAACAATAATAAAAATTTCCAGCCTTTCAGATATATACAATCTTTACGGTTGATTAATTACGGTTATGTCTACAGCTTTAGAATATCTGAATCTGTCACAAATGAATTTCTTTTGCCGAGTGCTTACATATCTTACACATTTTCTTGCACATGAAAATTTGACAGATATGTATAAAATGTAATGTTTTGTTGATTATAATATTGTCGATATGATACATTAAAATAACGCACTATCATTAAAGGAGGGGATGAACATATGAGTTCTTCCAATGCATTAGATGGAGTGTTCACAGTTGCAGGGGTCAGACCGACAAGAGATGGTATGACCATATCAAGAGATACTAAGCTTAGTAAAGAAAATGTTATCACATTTTTTGCACTGGGGGCAGGAACGTCTATCAGTCAGGAGCGTTACGATACGACTTCTGTTTACATCGGAGCAGAGGGAAATGCATCATTTATTACAGGTGAGGATACAGCCAGACAGAGTTTTAGCGGCGGGGATGTGCTTATTGTGCCATGTGGAACACTTTGTGGTGTTGATAGTGAATCTGGAGCTGTATATACAGAAATAATTATTGAAAAGGAGATTACAATGAACAATTTAGTTAAAGCAGGCGAAGTAATGAAACTTAAGGACCTTATCCAGTACGAGGATGGAAGCATAAGCAATCTTGATGTTGCAAGCAATCCTTCAATGAAGTTTGTCCTTATGGCGTTTGATGCAGGAACAGGTCTTACACCACACCGTGCACCAGGCAATGCAATTATATTTGCACTTGAAGGAAAGGCAACTATCGGATACGAGGGTAAGGATTATGTAATCAGTGCTGGTGAGAATTTCCGCTTTGAAAAAAACGGACTTCACAGCGTCACAGCAGATGAGAAGTTCAAGATGGCTTTATTACTTGTTATTGAGTAAGTACTTGTACAGAATTGCAGCCAGTTGAATCTGAAGCCAGTTGTATGATGTGTTAAGCTGGATTGGAAGTATATTGTATATGGGTAAATCTGATAGTTCTTGTTATCGGTATGATAACATCAAGAATTATATATGTATCAAGAAAAAAGAAAGAAGCTGCTAAATAGCATAAATAAAGCTGAATCCCTGCCAATAAGTGTATTATTGACAGGGATTACTTAACGAAAATCTTTTTTCGTAATATTACATAAATGAAAAATATATAAGCCCACATAATTTTGTTTATAACTCCATTTTGACTAGCGTAGCACCATGCTTTATAATAAAATCATAATCTTAATCGTTTTCGTAAAATTTGACAAGGAGGAGAACAAGGATTTATGTTGGTTGAAGAAGCTAAAAGAAACCTCATTGATGGAATTCTTCCATTCTGGATAAATCTTGTTGATAGCGAATATGGTGGATTCTATGGAGAGGTTGACTACAATCTTAATGTAGATAAGAAAGCGGATAAAGGAACGATTCTTGTCAGCAGGATAATGTGGCTGTTTTCACAGGCATATATCGTGTTAGGTGATAAAAAGTATTTTGATACTGCGAAATGTGCATATGATTATTTTCATAAATACTGCTATGATAATGAATATGGTGGATTATACTGGTCAACAACATATGATGGAAGACCTTCTGATACAGTAAAACACACATATACCATGTCATATGGAATATATGGACTGGTTTCATTTTATGAGGCAAGCGGTGATGCGTCAGTGCTTAAAGAAGCTGTCAGTTTATACCATTTTATAGAAGATAACTGTACAGATGATTTAGGATATAAAGAAGAATTTGACAGGTATTTTAATCTTAAAGATAACGAGAAAGTATCAGATGCACTCGCTTCGAGAGGATTCTATGCTCCAAGAACGATGAATACATTACTGCATCTGCTTGAGGCATATACAGAGCTGTACAGGGCTGTAAAGCAAAGTGGTACAGAGAGTGGTTTCGACAAGTCTGTTTCTAGTGGAATTAAAGACAGGATAATATCACTTCTTACAACATTTGCAGATAAAGTGTACAATAAGGATAAGCGTAGGTTAGAGGTATTCTTTGATATTGATTATAATAGTCTTATTGATACACAGTCATATGGCCATGATATTGAGAGCGCATGGCTGATTGATTATGCTGTTAAGGTTTTGCGTGACAATCTTGGCAAAGATGAGATTACAGATGAATTAAAGGGGATTTTTAACAGGGTTGTATTCATGACAGATGATTTAAGAAGCAGTGTATATGAGAGAGCGTTAAAGACGGATCATATGATATCTGACATTATGGAAGGTGTTGTGAATGAGACAAGAGTCTGGTGGGTTCACGCAGAAGCTGTTAATGGCTTTTCTAAAGGATATGTGGAGCAGCCAGATTATCCAGAATATAAAGAAGCTGCATTAAAGATCCTTAAATATATCAAATGTTATTTTATAGATGCGCGTTGTGGGGAATGGTTTAATGAGCTTGACATGAATGATAAGCCTGTCGTTAAGGAGCTTGCGGGTCCATGGAAATGTCCTTATCATAATGGAAGGATGTGGCTTGAGCTTATAAAAGCAGGTGCCTGATATATATATATGCTGATTATAACAGCCCCCAATCCATGAATTTCAAGGGTTGGGGGCTGTTTGGTATAATAATTCTGATGTGTATATGTATACAAATTTGCTATACCAGCTTTGAACCTGTAATTAAATCATGGTACCAGTAAGCGGAATCTTTAGGAATACGCTCCTGGGTTTCAAAATCAACATATACAAGCCCGAATCTTGGATCATATCCGCTGTGCCACTCGAAATTATCAAGGAATGACCAATGGAAATACCCCAGTATAGGAACTTCAGAGTTATAGGCATTACACAGACAATTAATGTACCTTGTAAGAAAGTCAATTCTGTCAGGGTCGTGAACCTTATTGTCAAGACTTACAACATCATTGCATGCAAGTCCATTTTCTGTGATGACAATAGGAAGCTTGTAACGCTCATACAGAAATCTTATTCCGAAATCCATTACACCAGGTGTAACAGGCCAGCCGAGGGCAGTTCGTGGAAATCCACATTTCTTAGGGACAGGGCCATCCTTACTGAATTCATGTCCATTGTACATATTGATTCCTAACCAGTCTATAGGCTGGTGCATAATGTCAATGTCCGATTCTTTCACAAAATCAAGCTTATCATATGAATCATAATCTGCAAGCTCGGGAATATCACCTAATGCTTTAAGGTCAGGATATTGTCCAAGACAGACCATATCGCAGAATATGTGATGGCAGAATGTCCAGTTGCCTGTATCCGTTGTAAATGATGCAGTTCTGGCTGCTTCAACATCTTCATGTATAGGTTTCCTTGGATAACACATATTACCAGTGGAAGAGAAGCTTATTGTCACTGGTCTGTCAGCCGCTTCACGTATTCTTTTAACTGCAAGTCCGTGTGCGAGAGCAAGATGATGTGTAACCTTTAATACATCTGTATCTTTAAGCTTAAGCCCCGGTGCGTGTAGTCCTAGCTTGTATCCAAGCCCGGATATTATCTGCGGTTCGTTGATTGTTGAGAACTGTGTCACTCTGTCATTAAAGTGTCTGCATATAAATTCTGCGTAATCAGCAAATATGTATGCAGTCTGGCGGTTAAGCCATCCACCCTCCTTTTCGAGGGCAGATGGTAAATCCCAGTGATATAGTGTTATGTATGGAGTGATTCCGTATCCAATACAACAGTTAACTATATTGTCATAGAAGTCAAGACCAGCCTGGTTGAATGAATATTCCCTGCCCACATATCCGTCAGGAAATATTCTTGACCATGATATTGAGAATCTATAAGCCTTGATTCCGAGTTCGTGCATAAGCTTGATATCTTCCCTGTAGTGGTGGTAGTGGTCACATGCAACATTACCAGTCTCATTGTTGGCTGTATTGCCGGGCGTATTAGAAAAATCATCCCATATAGAGGCTCCTTTGCCATCGGTGTTGTATGCACCCTCAATCTGATATGCACTTGTAGCAGTTCCCCATATAAAATCTTTACCAAACATATATATTACCTCACTAATCATATATCAGCGGTTACTGTATATTCTTTGATGCTTTCATCATAAGGGATGGTGTTGCCTTCAATTGTTTTACCGTTAACAATAAGTGATTTAACCCTTCCCTGATGTCCAGAATTGTTAATCTGGATGTTATATGTGGCACCTCTGAATTTCCTTGTGATGTTAAGTGAATCCATATCATCAGAAAGGCATGGGTCGACAACAAGTCCGTCAAAATCAGCACGTATGCCTAATATATACTGTGAAATGCTTGTAAATGTCCATGCAGCCGTACCAGTAAGCCAGCTATTCTTTGCCTCACCATGTCTAGGTGCATCTTTGCCGGCAATCATCTGTGAATATACGTAAGGCTCAGTTCTGTGTATCTCACTTATGTCTTCAAGATAAGCAGGGCATATCTTCTTATATGTATCCATAGCTCTGTTACCATCACCAACTACTGTCTCAGCTATAGATACCCAAGGATTGTTGTGGCAGAATATACCGGCATTTTCCTTGTATCCAGGTGGATATGATGAAACCTCGCCAAGTTCAAGATGATATGACTTATAAGCAGGCTGTAATATCATGATACCGTACTTGGTATCAAGGATTTTTTCAACAGAATCCATAGCTTTCTGGGCGAGACCTTCTTTGACACCGATTCCAGCCATTACGCAGAATCCCTGAGGCTCAATATATATCTGGCCTTCGCTGCATTCTTTTGAACCGACTTTGTTGCTGTTAGAGTCATAGGCTCTTAAGAACCATTCTCCATCCCAGCCGTGTTCAAGAACTGCATTGTACATGTCATCGACAAGCTTGTTAACGGATTTCTCTTCATCGTATAATCCCAGTTTGTTACATATCTTAGCGTATTCTTTGCCATATTTAACGTACATTCCGGCGATAAATACTGATTCGGCAACTGGTCCTTCGGATGGGCCTGTGGTCTGGAAAGATTCTCCCGGAACAGCAGAGAAGCAGTTTAAGTTAAGACAGTCGTTCCAGTCAGCCCTTCCTATAAGAGGAAGCTTGTGAGGACCAAGGTGTGTTGTCGTATAGTTAAAGGATCTGCGTAAATGTTCCATAAGTGTCTGTGCTTTGGAAGTATCACAGTCAAATGCAACCTGTTCATCAAGAATACTGTAATCATTAGTTTCTTTAAGGTAAGCGGCAGTTCCGGAGATTAACCATAATGGGTCATCATTAAAACCAGAGCCGATATCTGAATTGCCTTTCTTGGTGAGTGGCTGATACTGGTGATATGCGCTTCCATCTTCAAACTGCGTTGCGGCTATATCGAGGATTCTCTGTCTTGCAGAATCAGGAATAAGATGTACAAAACCGAGAAGATCCTGGCATGAATCCCTGAATCCCATTCCACGGCCAGTTCCTGACTCATAATATGAAGCAGAACGTGACATGTTAAATGTTACCATGCACTGGTACTGATTCCAGATGTTAACCATACGGCACAGCCTGTGGTCGTTTGATTTAACGATGTAAGAAGACAGGAGATTATTCCAGTATTCTTTAAGGTGGTTAAATGCAGCATCGAATTTGTCAACAGTGTCATAGCGTGAGATGAGTTCAATAGCTGGCTTTTTATTGATTATTCCGAAAGATTCCCATTTCTCATTATCAGGATTCTCAATATATGCAATCATATATATGAAAGATTTTTCTTCACCCGGCTGTAATGTTATGTCTGATTTGAATGAGCCGATAGGAGACCAGCCGCTTGCAACAGAATTGTATGACTTGCCTTCCCTGACGGCTTTAGGCATCGAAGGACTGCCATATGTTCCGATAAAGCTTTCCCTGCTTGAATCAAATCCATCTACAGATGTATTAACAGCGTGGATGGCATAGTGGTTACGTCTTTCACGGTATTCTGTCTTGTGGTAGATTGCTGAGTAATCTGAGTCTTTGCCAGACTGGTTAACTGCAATCTCAACCTCACCGGTACTGAAATTTCTCTGAAAATTATTACAGTCATCAACTGCATTCCATAGACAGAACTCTACATATGAATATATAGATATTGTTCTGGCAGCAGTTCCGGTATTCTTAACAGTCAGTTTGTTAAGCTCGCAGTTATCACCGATAGGAACAAAGTAAGTTGTTTCTGCCTGAATGTCTCCATGTGAAGATGATATTATGCTGTAGCCTAAACCATGACGGCATGTATAGTTATCTACAGGTGTCTGTGTTGGCTGCCATCCCGGATTCCATATGGAATCTCCATCTTTAATATATATGTAGTGTCCGTTATTATCTAAAGGAGAGTTATTGTAGCGGTATCTTGTGAGGCGGAGCAGCTTAGCATCTTTATAGAAGCAGTATCCACCGCCTGTGTTACTCTTTAAGCTGAAGAAGTTCTCACATCCTAAATAGTTAATCCATGGAAGAGGTGTTTCTGGTGTTGTGATTACATATTCTTTTGCTTCATCATCAAAATAACCATAATTCATAATGTGCCTCCAATAATCATATAATTTTATTCAGACAGGCATTTATTAGTAGATGTCTATCTGCTTGTGTTTTCTTTAATAATAGAAAACGATTAAGTATAAAATTACTAATTAATCTATATAGATAAGTATATTTTATGCTTGATTTTAAATCAATCAAATGTTTTAACAAAACATAAGAATAGCAAAATGCACAAACTTATATAAAAATTACTGTGAAAAATGGTAAATTTACAAAAATACTTGCATTTATATAAATGATGGTGTATATTAAAGCTACGAAAACGATTAAGTAAAAAAGAAAGTAAACAAAAGGGGATGATGCCATGATATCTATGAAGGATGTAGCTAAGAGATGTGGAGTGTCAGTTGCGACAGTCAGCAAGGCTCTTAACAATCATAGTGATATCAGTGAGAACACAAGAGAACGTATCAAGCAGATAGCTGACGAACTTGGGTACCATCCGAACTCAGTAGCCAGAGCATTAAAGACTAACAGATCATATAACATTGGCGTGTTATTGAATGATGGTCTTGCTCATGAGTATTTCGCAGAGGTTCTTGAAAGCTTCAGGGCAGAGGCAGAGAGAAAGGGATACGATATAACATTTATAAGTAATTATTCCAAGAAGATGTCTCTGTTAGAAAACTGTATGTATAGAAGATTTGACGGAGTACTGCTGGCGTGCTGTGCGGATTTTAATGATCCGGAGATTATGGAGCTTGTCAATGGCAAGTTGCCACTAGTGACGATTGACTACATATTTAATGGAAGGACATCAGTCAACTCTAATAATGTGAGGGGGATGAGTGAATTAGTCAGGTTCGCATACAACAAAGGACACAGAAGGATAGCATACATTCATGGTAATCCAGAGTCGCAGGTTACGAAAGAAAGATTAGCTTCTTTCTATAAGACGATGGAAGATTTCGGAATGGAAGTCCCAGCAGAATATATTAAGTCTTCTAAATATCTTGACTCAGAGAAAGCAGAAGAACTTACATATGAACTGTTACAGCTTAACAATCCGCCAACATGTATATTTTATCCAGATGATTTATCAGTTGTTGGTGCAAGGAACGCGGCAAGAGCAATGAAATTAAAGATACCAAAGGATTTATCCGTTGCGGGGTATGATGGAACCAGATTTTCCCAGATGTTAAGTCCTAAGATTACAACAATAAGCCAGAATACGAAAGAAGTCGGAAGAACAGCCGCTGATGAGCTTATCAGTGCTATAGAGAATCCTAAGGCGACTATCATTAAAAGGATTGTTGTAGATGGGGAATTGATTGAAGGGGAGACAATTAAGAAGCTGTAGTCAGAGATAACTGACTGCCATGTATATCATAATGGGAGGTATTACTATGAAGAGAAGGTTTTTGAGTTTATTACTTTGTACAGTAATGACAGCATCTATGGCTCTTACAGGATGCGGTAATGGCAATAACGCTGCTAAGCCAAGTGTTAACACAGATCCTGATAAGCAGGGCAAAGTACTTAATATCTATTGCTGGAATACAGAGTTCCAGGACAGATTTGAATATTTTAAGAAATCTGGCAAGTTACCTTCAGATGTAAAGGTTAACTTTGTTATTACACCTAATGAGAACAATGCATATCAGAATGCACTTGATGCAGCATTATTAAAACAGAAAGATGCAGCAGCAGATGATAAGATTGATATGTTCCTTATCGAGGCTGACTATGCACTTAAATATGTTAATTCAGACTATACTCTTGATGTAAAGAGCATTGGTCTTACAGATAACGATTTATCAGATATGTATCAGTACACAAAGGATATTGCTACATCATCTAATGGAGCTTTAAAGGCTGTTTCATGGCAGGCTACTCCAGGACTCTTTGCTTACAGACGTTCTATAGCTAAGGATGTTCTTGGAACAGATGATCCAGATAAGGTTCAGGAAGCTCTTTCAACATGGGATAAGTTCAACAGTGTTGCTGAGAAGGCTTCAGCTAAGGGCTACAAGATGCTTTCAGGTTATGATGATGCATACAGAGTATTCTCTAATAATGTAAGCAAGCCTTGGGTTGATAAGAATAACAAGATTCAGATTGATGATAATATCATGAAATGGGTTGAGCAGACAAAGACATACACTGACAAGGGATATAACAACAAGTCTTCATTATGGGATACAACATGGGCAGCAGATCAGGGACCTAAAGGTAAGGTATTTGGTTTCTTCTATTCTACATGGGGCATTAACTTTACATTGTTAGGCAACTCACTTGCAACACCTACTAAGGAAGGTGGTAAGGAAGAAGTTGGTAATGGTATCTATGGTGACTACGCAGTTTGCGAAGGCCCACAGAGTTACTACTGGGGTGGTACATGGCTTTGTGCAGCAGCAGACACAGATAACGCTAACCTTGTAAAAGACATTATGCAGACACTCTGCTGTGACAAGAATACAATGGTACAGATTACTAAGGATACACAGGATTACACTAACACAATATCAGGTATGGAATCTATCGCTAACAGTGATTTCAAGTCAAATTTCCTTGGTGGCCAGAACCACATTAAATTATTCTCTAAGTCAGCACCTAAGATTAGCATGAAGAACATCTCTCCATATGATCAGGGTCTTAACGAAGAGTTCCAGAAAGCAATGAAGGATTACTTCGATGGTAACGTAGATAAGGATAAGGCTTTGGATAACTTCTACAAAGCAGCAATTGAGAAATATCCTAACCTTAGCAAGTAACTAAGTTTATTGCTGGAAATAAGGGCATAGTCTTTAATATCTGGCTATGCCCTTTTTATTTAGCAGGAATGGAGATATGTATGAAGAAGAGTAATAAAAAATTAGTTAGCTATGCCAAGTGGGGATACATATTTCTAATACCTTTCTTTGCGGTTTATATTGTATTTTCACTGATACCTTTGATTTCAACATTTTACAATAGTTTCTTTGAAAATTATATGAATGGTCTTACACAGGTTGGACCTAATTTTGTCGGACTTCATAATTACAAAGAGATTTTATTTAATTCAGAACTTCCAGTGTATCTTAAGAATACACTTGTTATATGGTTAATGGGATTCATCCCACAGATTTTGATTTCACTTTTACTTGCATCATGGTTTACAGATTTAAGATTACGACTTAAATGCACAGGATTTTTTAAGACAATAATCTATATGCCTAACCTGATAATGGCTTCCGCATTTGCAATGCTTTTCTATGCAATATTTGCAGATCAGGGACCGATTAATGCCACACTGAACAGCTTAGGATTTCCAACATATAGATTCCTGGCAGAAGTAGCAGGCGCAAGAGGATTAATTTCACTTATGAATTTCCTTATGTGGTTTGGTAATACAACTATCATTCTTATGGCTGCCATTATGGGTGTTGACCCTTGCTTGTTTGAAGCAGCCAGAATTGATGGGGCTAATTCAAGACAGATATTTACAAAGATTACACTTCCACTGATTAAACCTATTCTTGCATACACACTTATCACATCACTGATTGGTGGTATACAGATGTTTGATGTCCCTCAGATTCTTACCAATGGTAATGGTAATCCTAACAGAACAAGCATGACTGTTATCATGTATCTGAATAAGCATCTTTACAGCAAGAATTATGGTATGGCAGGTGCCTTATCAGTTATTCTGTTTATTATAACAGCGATATTAAGTATTTTTGTATTCAAATATATCGTAGGAGATATGGAAAAATCGGGAATTAAGATGAAGAAGAGAAAGAAGGAGGCGAAATCAGTATGAGTTCAGTTTCTGCAAAAACAAAAAGCTCTTCAAAAGATGGAACGCGTGATAAAGTAGTGCTTACTATAGAAAGAGCATTGTGCTATCTTGTATTGATAATCATTACTATATTATGTCTGTTTTCTTTCTATGTACTTATTATCAATACAACAAGGTCTCATCCAGATATACAGAAGGGATTTTCATTCTTACCGGGCAGGTCATTCTTTGCTAATGTGAAGTCTCTTCTTAACAATGACCAGCTTCCAGTGATATCTGGTATGCTTAACAGCCTTATTGTGGCAACACTTTCAGGTTTGTTATGTGTGTACTTTTCAGCTATGACAGCATATGCGATTCACGCATATGAGTTTAAGCTTAAAAAGGCAGCATTTACATTTATATTATTAATTATGATGGTTCCAACTCAGGTATCAGCATTAGGATTCGTTAAGCTTATGGGAGATATGCATCTTATGAATTCGTTTATACCGCTGATTGTTCCATCAATAGCTTCACCAATAGTATTTTTCTTCATTAAGCAGTATATGGACAGTGTCCTTCCGATGGAGCTTATCGAGGCAGCCAGAATTGATGGAGCACATGAATTCAGAATATTTAATCAGATAGTTCTTCCTCTGATGAAACCAGCGCTTGCAGTTCAGATGATATTTACATTCGTTTCATCTTGGAATAATTACTTTGTCCCACAGCTTCTTATTACTAAGGCGAAGATGAAGACCCTCCCACTGCTAATCGCCCAATTAAGAAGTGCAGATTTCCTCAAGTTCGATATGGGACAGGTGTACATGATGATTGCATTTGCAATCCTTCCAGTTGTTGTTGTTTATATCTGCTTATCTAAGTTTATTGTTAGAGGCGTAACACTTGGCGGTGTTAAGGGTTAACAACAATCTGGTATTAAATCTGGGCGGCTGCGTAGATTTAAGACAAAATGACCCCGGCAGATTCGATGTATGGCGCATGATATATCAAACTGCCGAGGTTATTTGTGTTAAAAGGTAATGACATAATGATGATGCCAGGGTCAAGAGGTCAAAAAACCTTTTGCAAGCAAGCTTGCATCGGCTTTCTGACCTCTTGACCCTGGTATCATGAAATACTAAAATCTCTGCTGTCTATTAGAATTGTGAAAGGTCCATCGTTTTCAAGTGATACTTTCATATCGGCACCGAATATTCCGGTCTGCACTACATCAACGTGCTCTTTGCATAATCTTATAAATTCTTCATATAATTCATTGGCAAGGACAGGCTCACATGCAGATGTGAAGCTTGGACGATTGCCCTTACGGCAGTCTGCGTATAATGTGAACTGGCTGACAATCAAAAGTTCTCCACCTACATCTTTAATAGAGAGATTGGTTTTACCATTCTCATCGGAAAAAATTCTCAATTTCATGATTTTCTCAACATATTTTGAAAGCATCTCTTTAGTATCACCTTCGCCGGCACCAAAGAAGATAAGAAGCCCTTTATTGATACTGCCTGTTACATTACCATCAACTTTGACTGATGCGTTGTTAACTCTCTGGATTACGAATTTCATATTAATAAGTATGTGATAATTAATGAATATTATCACATTTCCTCCATTTTTATTTTAATCTGAATAGAAATGATATTTGCTGGATATAATTAACCATGTTAATAATTATATGATACCAGGGTCAAAAGGTCAGAAAGCCGATGCAAGCTTGCTTGCAAG
>URGC01000079.1 GCA_900547255.1 uncultured Eubacterium sp.
ATGATGCATCCCCTTTCACACTATAATTCACTGAGCCTCACGGTTCAGAAAGGAGTATGTCGGAACGCTTCTAAAAGTCGCGCTCACGTACAACAACCTTCAATTTCTTCCTTGTCGGTCAGCCCGTCTCCGTCTGTGTCTGCTCCATCGTTAGGGTCTAACCCCGCCTTGTATTTATCCAGCTTAGTCCAGCCCTCAATATCCGAACTCTGTTCTGCCAGCTTTTCTTCATTCTCTGCTATTGCATACATATTGTAGTTTTCTGCTACATTGGTCTTGTCTAATACATATTTCCCTACTTTACCAAGCATACCGTGGTAGAACATAAAGCCAAGTACCGCAGCCACTACTAATAAGCCGACAATTAAGTTTTTCATTAACTGTTTTTTATCAACTTTTGTCATAAGTTTTCCTTTCTGCCAGTCTCCCACTGACTTTGTTTTCTTGTACTAAGTATGTCAGATTTTATAAGAATGTCAATCTCACGTACAACAACTTTTGTTCTTGTTGCAAAAAAAGATGCCTACCTGCGTAGACACCTTGACAGTAAAGCACCCTGCAAGATTTTGCGTCTTGCAGGGTAGATAAATAATCCCAATAAAATCCAAGTGAAAGCCGCTTCAAAAAATTCATACATTTTCTATATCTCCTGTGATTTGAATCAAACTATTTTTTCTGGTTCTTATACTGTGTGTATTTCGCAAAGCACATACCAAATATCGCAAGATACATTAACCAAGACGCCACCAATAAGTGAATCAATAAGATAATAGTGAGTGTAAAATAAGCAGCTTATAAACTGCGGCAATAATACCGTAAAGAAAAGTATCAACAGTGGAAGCATTCGCCCTTTTATCACTCGCTGCATCATCTGAAATCTTGATTCCTCATCACAGAAAATTTCTTCTGCTACACTATCTTCAGCAACAGCTTTTCTAAAATAACTGTAACCAAAAAAGTCTTGCATATACTCCCAACCACAATCATCAAACATTTTTCGAATATTGTAAACCATTTGAATTGTTTTTTCTGCACCTATTGACAATTGCAAACTCTGTGCATATAATACATTTAACAATTAGGTTAAATGTTAAAGGAGGTTATATAGATGGGATTGCAGCAGACATTAAAAGCTCTTGCCGACCCGATTCGCCGTGAAATACTGAATATGCTGAAAAAAGGGCGAATGTCAGCAGGTGAAATTACCGAACATTTTTCTGTAACAGCTCCATCCATTTCAAGACACTTATCCGTATTGAAGGATGCCGACTTAATTAGGGACACAAGAGAAGGAAAATTTATTTTCTATGAAATCAATACCTCTGTCTTAGAGGAAACAATGCTTTGGATTGCAGATTTGAAAGGAGATAATGACAATGCTTAAAAAGAACAAATTAAAGGTCATAGTTTCATCTATCGTTATTTTACTTCCAATGTTATTCGGTCTCATTATGTGGGATAAATTACCTGATACTATGACAACCCACTGGGGTGCAGACGGAAATGCAGATGGATTCAGCGGAAAGGTATTCGCTGTTTTTGGTTTGCCAAGCATTATTTTGGTGTTGCATTTTGTTTGTTTGCTGTTTACACTTCTCGATAAAAAACAGAAAGAGCAAAATTCAAAGGCACTGGGAATGATTTTCTGGATTTTGCCAATTGTATCTCTTTTCACAAATGGAATAATGTATAGTGCTGCATTTGGAAAAGAATTTAATATGGAATGGGTTATGCCCGCACTATTAGGAGCAATGTTCATTTTTATGGGTAATTATCTGCCTAAAGTAAAACAAAATCGAACCCTTGGAATTAAAGTTTTTTGGGCATTGAACAATGAAGAAAATTGGAATAAAACTCATAGATTAGGCGGTAAAATTTGGGTTGTTGGGGGACTGATTATGCTGTTTTCCATTTTTCTTCCACTTACAGCTATGGTTTGGGTGATGATTTGCGTGATATCTGCTATGGTAGTTATCCCCATCGTTTATTCCTATTACATCTATAAGCAGCATCAAAAAGAAGGCATTGTATATACTACGCCACCTAGAAGCAAATCAGAAAAGATTTCAGTTAAAATATCCGCTATCATCGTACCTATCCTTCTCATTGGCGTTGCAGTATTGATGTTTACAGGTAATATAGAAGTCCATTGTGAAGATACCTCATTTACGATAGATGCAACTTATTGGACTGATTTAGAGGTGGATTATTCCGAGATAGATAGCATCGAGTATCGCAAGGATTTGGATGTGGGAGTACGAACAAGCGGTTTTGGCTCAGCAAGATTGTCGATGGGCATTTTTCAGAATGACGAGTTTGGTTCGTATACCTTATATGCATACACGGGTGCTAAAGAGTTTATTGTATTGACATCCGGAACAAAAACACTTGTTATCGGGATGAGCAAAGCTGAAAATACACAAGCAATTTATAATATAATGCTCGGGAAGATGGGTGAGTAACGCCTATAACTATTAAATTGGGGCGAAGATACCGACAAAAAGTACCTTCGCCCCTATTTTATGTTATGAATAAATCAATTCGTTATTGACAACCTCTCTTGCACAGATTTCCTTAATCAATCTATGGAACATTTCTCCGATTGCCACATTCTGTTATCGTATAATAAGTTAAGGTGAGCATTTTGCGATAAATCCTTTATTTTCAAGGCTTTTGGAGGATTTTATTAAATCTGTCTGCCTTCTCAAACTCTGGAATCTTCTCTATAAGTTCACTGTATTTCATACAAATCCACCTACTTAATATCCATCACGAATTTTTCCAGCTTTTCCTGATTATCTTTAGCTTTATCACTGCTGCGGTCTGCCAGCGCAGCAGTGTTTTTCAGATTTTTCAGGCTCTTTGACAACTGCACAATACATCTGTCATTGTCTCCTCCGCCGCTGAAAGTGAATACCGCATCTATCTTGTCGGCTACGCCGTATTTCTTAATAAATGTATTGACTGGCGATGCTGGCATGCCCGCCCATACCGGTGTTCCTAATATAATTTCATCATAATAATCTATATTATCTGGAACACCTTTTATCTTAGGTGTTTTTCCAAATGTTGCCTGCATTCCTCCGACAAGCATCTGCTTTACTGTGTTTTTAGGCAATGGTTTAACTAAATCTATCTCAAATAATTTTGCTCCTAATTTTCTGGCAATATCTTTTGCCGCCTGCTTTGTATTGCCTGATAATGAATAATAAATAACAGCTTTACTCATAGCCAGTCTCCTTCTGATTATTATATACTATATAAAATTATAAACCATATCGGCATCTATTGCCTATAAAAAATAATAATTCCTGCCATGCTCCTGCACCGCACCAATCTTGTCATAAAAGCCTATCGCTGGCGTGTTCCAGTCAAGGCAGCTCCATTCCATTCTTGAAAATCCGTCCTGTTTAACAAATTCCTGTATCTGTGAGAAGAACCTTTTTCCTAATCCGCAACGGCGTTTTTCTTCATTCAGATACATATCTTCCAGATGTACTCCGCCTTCTGCTGCAAATGAACCAAACACCGGATAGTAAATGGCATATCCAACCGGCTCGTTATCATATTCAGCAATAAGGGCTGTCGCTATATTCTTTTGAAAAAGCCAGTAATTCAGGGCTTCCATGGAAGCAGTCATATCCTGTGGTCTTTTCTCATATTCAGCTAATTTTTTAATCATATCATGTAATAATTGAATGTCATTTTCATTTGCTTTTCTTACAGTAAAGTTTTTAGTCATAGCTGGTCTCCTTTTACTGTTCCTGCTCAATATACCTATCAACATCTTTCTTTACATCTGCAAGTGTCATCTGTGAAAGCTTCTCTTCCATCGCCTTCTGAACCTCTAACAGCCTGTTATCAAGAACGTGATGGATATTCCTTCCTACCGGGCACTGCTGGTTGGGATTCTCATGGAAGTGGAATAATTCCTCATCCGGGGCACACTCAACCGCCTTATATATATCTAAGAATGTAATCTGATCAAGTGGTTTTGTAATCGTCACACCACCAGTTCCCCTCGCAACTTCAATCAATCCCGCACCCTTTAACTGCTGCAATATCTTACGCACAATTACAGGATTCGTACCGATGCTGGCTGCCATGAAATCGCTTGTCATCTTCTGGTCTGAAAATGTATCTATACACGAAAACATATGAATTGCCATTGTAAATCTGCTTGAAATCTGCATTTTTGACACCTCTTATAAAATAGTAGTGTTTAAGTCACTTTTTATATGGATTATCATAACAGATGAGAGATGTAATTGCAATTGTTACATTTCACTAATTCTGCCTTCTTACGAAAAGACAGACACATAAAACCGCAAAAACTACTGTTGCAGCTATGAGTATAGGCAGTACTGGAATCTGACAGACATCTCCATTTATAAGCTTTAATCCCTGATAGAGTGTGAACACACCAAATACAGAGAATATCGCAAATGCAAGTGTATTAAGCAATCCTTCAGGAGTCTTGTTCTTTAAAAGGTAGCCTACTAACATTCCAAGAATATCTGCTAAGAAAAGTCCTAAAGAACATCCAATCCATACAATAAGTGCTGAACCCATACCTTCATTAGCACCAAATGTTATGGCTGTGAGCTGTGTCTTGTCGCCAAGCTCTGCTACGAAAAATGTACAGAAAACTGCGAGTGGCGCGAACTTAATCTTTGATTTGCCGCCCTCTTCCTCTTCATCGTCATCATCACCAGCAACAGTTGATGCTGCAAAATAAAGGAATGCAAGTGCCGCAATTGTCTTAATCAGCCAGTCAGGAATGAATTCGCTGACAAGGCCGCCGGCAAGAACTGCAAGGCCGTTAAGAACAAGGATTGCTGCTGCCGTTCCAAATATAATATCTCTTAACTTGTATTTAGAAGTAAGAGCTATAAGCATAAGCTGGGTTTTATCGCCCATCTCTGCTATGAACTCAGTAAAAAATACTTTTAAAAATAATAACATTTGTATAATACCTTATTTATCTTAATATGATATAAACTGTATATATCGCGTAAAGTACAATCATGGATAATCCTTCGATTCTTCCAATTCGCTTCTTGGTTCCTGCAAATATCCATACACACACTGTGAACACAATAAGCACGCATAAATCAATGATATTCTCTGTAATCATAGTGATTGGGCTGATTGCTGAGGCAATACCAAGCACCATAAGTATATTGAATACATTTGAACCAATCGCATTACCAAGTGCCATATCTACTTCGTTCTTTCGGGCTGCAACTATTGAAGTCACAAGCTCTGGAAGTGATGTTCCTATCGAAACAATTGTAAGTCCGATAAGTGTCTGGCTCATTCCAAGGTCACTTGCTATTCTTGATGCGGCATCTACAGTCATATCTCCACCGATTGCAATCGCAACTGCACCGCCAACAATGAAAAGAATACTTAGTGGCACTGAAATCAGCTTGATGTCTTCATCTGAACCGCCTTCAATCTCAACCTTCCTGCCTTCCTTGCTCGCCTTTAAAGCAATCTTAATCATGTAGAAAATGTACCCTGCAAAAGCGCCAATGAATATCACACCATCAATATGTCCAAGTGTCATACCTGATTTGTCGCCAAATCCGGCAATCCCAAAGAGCATTAAGAGTCCTGCGCAGATAAGTGACAGTGGAATATCTCTCTTTATTGTTTCTTTTGCTACATTAACTGTAGCAATCATTGCACAGACACCAATAACAACCATCAGATTGAATATATTGGAGCCGACTACATTACTTACTGCAAGTTCATTATTGCCTGTAAGTGAAGCTGATACACTGACCGCTGTCTCTGGAAGTGATGTTCCCATCGCAACAATTGTAAGTCCGATGATTATGGCTGGAACATGCAGTCTCTTTGCTACACTTGAACTTCCCTCTACGAAAAAGTCTGCGCCTTTGATAAGCAGCACAAAACCTATTACAAGGAATACAAGCACAAGGGCAAATGGGGCGTTGTTAATGAAATTTTCCATGTTTTCCTCCTTTTTGTTCTCCACAACAGTGCTGTCAGACGAAACACCTGCTATTACAAGTATATCCAGCAGATAAAAAAAACTCATGTATATCAATTACCAGCCAATGTGTAATTCATAAGCTGTTAATCGATATACATGAGTCTCATTATTTAAGATTTGCCAGATTATACTCTCTAATATAACCAGAATGTTGACAAATCACACTTTCGCGCTAACTACTCCCTCATGGAATATTAAATTACTTGATAAATAGTATCAAATATAAATGTGTGTGTCAATGGGTTATTTTATCCTCGTCTATTATCTACATTCTAATTCATTTTTTAATTACAATTCTGATTATCCCCAAACTTCCTCGGCTATCTCCTTGACAAGACGAAGCTTAGCCCACTGCTCTTCCTCTGTAAGCTTGTTACCGATTTCACATGAGGCAAAACCGCACTGAGGGCTTAAACACAATCTGTCTAATGGAATATATTTAGCGGCTTCATGGATTCTTGCGATAACCTTTTCCTTGTCCTCAAGAACTGGTGACTTTGTTGTGATAAGACCAAGCACTACCTTCTTATCTCCTGAAACCTTTGCAAGTGGTGCAAATCCGCCAGACCTCTCATCATCATACTCTAATAATAACGCATCTACATTTTCTTTTGCAAATACATAATCTGCCACTGAATCGTATGGACCGCTTGTAAAGAATGTTGAGTGGTAATTACCTCTGCATATATGGGAAGTAATAACCATATCATCTGGCTTTCCTTCAAGTGCAAAATTATTCACCTCAAGAAGCTGTGACTTAACATCATCTAAATTAATTCCAAGCGACTTATATCTCTGCTTTGCAGCATCTCCAACTATAGCGCCCCATGTACAATCATCAAGCTGGAGGTTACGGCAGCCTGCATCATAAAACTGCTTAATAACTTCCTGATAAGCTTTTCCGATATCCTGAATCAATTCTTCGTTAGTTGCATAGAACTTCTTAGTAGTTTCATAGTTTGCTGGAACAATCATCTGCTGAAATGTCTGCGCAGGTGCTGGAATTGTATACTTTGCAACAGTATTCTCATCCTCGAACTGCTTTAAGAACTTAAAATATTCTACAAATGGATGTGGCTTTGCCTTAATCTTTCCAACAAGATATGTATCATCAAGCAGTGCTAACTCTGCATCAAATTTAACTCCGTTTCCTGTATTTTCATGTGCTACGCCGTCAAGTCCCCACATAAAATCAAGATGCCAGAAAGTTCTTCTGAACTCACCATCTGTAATCACATGATATCCAAGTTTCTTCTGCTTCTCTACTAACTTTGTAATCTCTCTGTTGACAACGCTGTCGTATTCTTCCTGTGTAATTTCCCCATTCAGATACTCTGCCTTAGCATCCTTTAAAGCCTGTGGTCTTAAAAAGCTTCCTACATAATCATATCGAAAAGGTGTTTTTAATGTACTCATATTCATATCCTCCGTCTTTGTTTTTAACTTGAGGATATTCTAACAATTAATTATTTATTTGAAAAATACATTAAATTAACCGTTCTCCATAGTTTCAAACTATGGCAGAATGGTAATCTTTCATTACTTAGTTTGCAGGCATTTTTACGCAAAAAGGCAGATACCACATTTCCGTAGTACCTGCCTTAAAAATCTTATTAAATTAATCCATCAATCCAATGAATCCAGTCATCTTACAGATTGAACTTATTGATTGCATCTTTAAGTGTTGTAGCAATCTTGTCAAGCTCTTCTGTTGAAGTATTAAGAGTTCTCATTGTCTCTGTAACCTCAATAGCTGAAGCTGTAACCTCTTCTGCAGCGGCTGCTGTATCTGTAGCGATGTTAGCAACATCACCCATAGTCTTGACTACATTCTCTCTGCTCTTATCCATCTGCTCATTGAGCTGTGCGATATTATCCATACCTTCCTTAAGAGCATTAACTGAATTAGAAATGTTGTTAAACAGCTCTCTTGCTGCATTGATTGACTCGTTCTGCTCATCAATGATTGCATCACTCTCATCCATTGTCTTAGATACGAGTTCAGATTTGTCTGTAATCTCACCAATTATCTGGATGATTTCGTCTGTAGAAGCCTGTGACTGCTCTGCAAGCTTTCTAATCTCATCAGCTACGACTGAGAAACCACGTCCGCTCTCACCAGCTCTTGCTGCCTCGATACTAGCATTGAGTGAAAGAAGGTTTGTCTGCTCTGTTATCTGAGTGATTGCATCAGATATGAACTTAATCTTCTCAATACTCTCTATCATCTCTGCAACAACCTGCTTAGATATCTTAGAGTTGTCCTTAGACTTCTCGCCCTTACCGATAAGGTCTTCAACAATACCGATACCCTTGTTGCTTAATTCCTGTGTCTCTGCTGACATATCGTTAATATCATTAACATATGCTCTTGTCTCATGAAGCTTTGCTGCAAGTGATTCAACATCGTCTGTTGCCACTCTTGTACTGTCAGCCTGTCCAGATGCTCCTTCTGCAACATTCTGAATAGCTTCTGTAACCTGGTTAACTGTCTGAGTTGTTGTATCACTAATCTTAGCAATCTTATCAGACTCATCAATAAGGATACCAGATTTCTCTTCAACGCCCTTGATAAGTGAAGATACATTATCAACCATGCTGTTGTAATTCTGCTTCATAATACCAAATTCGTTGCTGTTCTTAACCTCAATTCTTGTTGTAAGATCACCATTAGCCATCTTATTAAGAGCAACATTAATCTTCTTCATCTCTGATCTGATCATTACTGTAACACCAATAGCAATGATAATACCGATAATAAGAGCTAAAATTGAACTGAATACTGTGTTACGTGCAATCTTATTAGTTGTTGCCTGTGTCTCTGATGAATTGATAAATCCAACAAGAGTCCACTCTGTAACAGCATCCTTAGATGCAACAATATGTACATTCTGTCCATTAACATTCTCATCAAACGAGAATACTTTATCATACTGCTCAGATGATAAGCCTGAGATAGTCTTCCAGCAATTAAGGCTTGTGACTGAATCTGTCACATATGCATTATTAGCATTGTTAACAAGAATCTTACCATCCTTGTTGACAAGAATTACGAAACCTGTGTTAAGAAGTCCGATATTCTGTACATAATCCTCAACCTCTGAGAAATCAATATCAAGGCCTACCGTACCATAATTATCCTTGTTAGTATACTTGATTTCCTGTGAAACGGTGAAAATTGTCTTACCTGTTGTCTTATCTGTATATGGGTCAGAAAATGCTGAATAGATAGAATTTCTGGCTGTCATACCCATACAGTTCTTGTACCATACCTCATTAGTATCATTAACACCTGATGTTATAATATCTCCCTTATTAGAAGACTTTCCTGTGGCTGCATTATACTCAGCCCAGCCAGTAATCTTCTTGCCAGTTACAGTTGTGAAGAAACCTCTCTCTGCACCATTAGTAACCTTAACGGATGCGATAAGTGAATCTTTAACTGCCTTAGCATTATCATCAAAATCCCCCTGATCTTCAAGATGCTTAACCTCGTTCTTACGAGTGATAAGGTCTACCGGCTGTGCCAGTGTCTTAAGATATGTTGTAAAACCACTCTGTGCTGTCTGAAGAGTCTGCTCGCTTGTGACTTCCATATTACTGTTAAGTGAATCTTTCGTTGTAGTGATTGCACTGTATGATGTAAGCAAAATTGGTATAACTATTGCAATCAAAAAGAATATAACAAGCTGAAATCCAATGCTTTGATAAAATTTAGTCTTTTTCATATTTCCCGTCCTTCCCTATGAATATGTTTAATTTTTTACAGCAGATTATACCATATCAAAAGGACTAAGTAAATGCAAGAACTAATTCCAGCCTACATTTTCTACAAGAATTTCTTCAAGTGCTGTATGGCTGCTTGAATGGCATCTTACCACATTGGCATTGCACTTCTGAGCTTCCTCAAGTGCTGTCTTTACCATCTTATGGCATACTGTATTAGTAAATAATATAACAAGGTCAGGACTTCCTATCTGTTCCCTTAAATTACCCTTCATTCTTGTAAATACCTTTGCCTTACAGTTATGCTTTTTACATATCTGGATATAGTTACGTTCTGATTTTTCGTTACCACCTATTATACATATTGACATATGATTATACACTCCTTACTTTTGTTAGTTATAACTAACTGTATATTTATATTATAACAGAGTGTTAATCTCGTCAAGTGCTTATTGATTTAGCATTATCAATAAGCACTAAATTAGTCCCAATATCCTAATTGGACACCCTTGAGATAAATTGCTTTTGCCTTGCTATAGTACCCATATGAATTAAAATGTGTCCAGTCGGCACGAAGCTTCTTGGATATCATTCCATTCTGGAAATACCTTAAATCACGCTTGGTTGTGAGAAGTCCCGTATCTCTTAATCCATTCGTAATCATATATTCTCTTGTATTGAGGAAATGCTCTCCATAAGCCTCTCTTAAAGCGGCTTCCCAATACGTATCGTTAAGTCCTATCTTATTACCCTCACTATCACGTAACCCCTGATTAGCATCCGCAGAATCACCCGGATCATCAGTGTCGCCTATTATTATATAGTAAGGATTGCCAAATCTCTCTATTATTGAGTCATACTGTGCGATAAGCTCTGAATATTCTCCGTGCCAGCCGCCATTGCTTCCCATCTCTATAATAAGAATGTCATTGCTGTGGTCTGCTGCTGCCTTAGGTGTTATAAGTGTTCCTGCCGGGATAACTATATAAGTATCGCCGTCATACTCAAACTCCTCATTATAGCCAATCCCATATTCAGCCATAACATCACTGGCATTAAGCTCGTCTTCATGACTTACCATAGTCTCTTCCTCATAACTGCCTATCATGCCCTGCTTTGCCCTGTCATCTCTTATATCGTTAGATGACTGTGTTGGCAGAAATGCTCTTGTCTCAAATGCCCATGTCGTGTCAGTGTCAGCTGTTCCTGCGGAACTTTCCGTTGTCTCCTGCGCTTCGCTTTCCTCTTCTGTCTTTTCCTCATAATATGTGTAGTATGACACATTTTCATTATCGCCATATCTTGTAAGTCGCAGATCCACAATATTATAAGCCTGCTCCTCATCATCAAATGAGGCACCTCCGAGTGTATACATCTGACCATTAATGTATACAACACCATAATAATCATCATAAAGGTTGCCATATCCACCATAATTCTGGACGTACTCTGGCTCACCCTTCTCATTAACGACCTTGACATCCGCACCGTGGTTATATCCAACTACAACGTCACGGTCTGTATACAGCTTGATTCCGCCTGCTCTGATAGAAATTTCCTCTGAATTCTCACCAGACACACCAAAATTATATGTCTTGATTCCTGTAAAATATTCTAATGCATCAGGAAATGTCCAGTATGATATATCATGGGATTCCCCATCAAGTTCAAGCACCGCATATGATGCACCGATACCCTCAGTCATGCTGTCGCCCCAGCACGCGATATTTCTCTTGGCACCATCATATGGAACAACCTCGCTTGTAAGGGTTCTTCCCGGAAATGTAAAATCAAACTTTGTTGGTTTAGTAAGGTTCTCATACAGACTCGCATCAGAGTCATCCTCTGCCGCTGTCTCGCCACTGTAGAATGCATCAAGCTCCTCGTCCGACACCGCAGAATTCTCCTGTAACGCCTTGCTCTTTGATACATTTTTATATATGAATACACCACTTAATCCAATTATCATAATTACCATAATACATATAAGTGATGCTGTTGCTCTCACTTTTTCACGTCTTCTCAAATCAATATCCTCGATTTCATCTTCTAAAGCTATACTACATGTTGTTTCTTCTTATTATAATATGCGTTTTTCTGTTATACAAAGTTTTCGCCTATATTTCACACAAAATTCATAAAATCACATATTTAAAGAAGCAATTCCTGCCATTTTGACCATAAAAATGATAGTGGCTGTATAATGGTGTAAATTCAATAAAATAAAAATGAGCA
>URGC01000080.1 GCA_900547255.1 uncultured Eubacterium sp.
AGCAGTGTCCTAACTGTAATGTAATCTGGAAGAAGTCATATGCTGGTACATCGACAAGACTTACTAATGCAGATGTATTTGGAGCTAATTATTATAATAACGATACATGGAACTGGATTGTTAAGTAATAGATATTTTATTTGAAAATGAGAAGAGGAGGAAGAGTTATGGCAGATACAATTCTTCAGGTTAAAGGATTATCAGTGGATTTTATGATTGATAAAAAGCAGGTTACAGCAATATCAGATGTGTCTTTCGAGATTGGAAAGGGCAGAACACTTGGAGTTGTTGGAGAATCTGGATGTGGAAAGAGTGTAACTGCCACTTCAATTCTTCGTCTTCTTCCTAAGGCAACAAGTAAGATTACATCGGGTGAGATTCTCCTTGAAGGGGAGGATCTTACCAAGATGACAGATAAGCAGATAAGAGATATCAGAGCTTCTAAGATATCGATGATATTTCAGGAGCCAATGACTTCTCTTAATCCAGTGTATACAATCGGTGCCCAGATGGTGGAAGCTATCAAGGCATTTGATAAGAAAAAGAGCAAGAAGGAAGCATTTGAATATGGTGTTGAAATGCTTGATAAAGTAGGAATTCCTTCACCAAGACAGAGAATGCATGAATATCCTCATCAGTTATCAGGTGGTATGAGACAGAGAGTAATGATTGCGATGGCACTTGCATCTAATCCATTATTCCTGATTGCAGATGAGCCAACAACAGCACTGGATGTAACTATCCAGGCACAGATTCTTCAGTTAATGAAAGAATTAAAGGAAAAGTATAACACGGCTATTATGATGATAACCCATGATATGGGCGTTGTTGCGGATGTGGCAGATGAAGTTATGGTTATGTATGCGGGAAAAGTTGTAGAACATGCTGATGTAAGAAGTATATTCAAGAACCCGCTGCATCCATATACGCAGGGATTACTTAAATCAATTCCAAGACTTGATGAAGATGTAGACAAGTTATACACAATAGAGGGAAATGTACCAAGTCTGGCAGAGATGCCTAAAGGATGCCGTTTCTGTACAAGATGTCCATATAAGATGGACAGGTGTGAGAACGAAGACCCTGGATTAATAAAAGTGGGAGATACAAGCGTCAGATGCTTTAAATATCTTAAGTAGTTATCAGATTACAATTGGAATGGAGGTTATTGCATATGGCGGAAAATAGAGAAATTTTATACAGAATAAGTGATTTAAAGAAGCATTTTGTAGTAAAGAAAAGTATTAATAAAGAAAAGAGCAAGGTATTAAAGGCTGTTGACGGCATTACCTTGAATATATATAAAGGTGAAATCCTTGGACTGGTTGGTGAGTCAGGATGTGGTAAATCAACTCTTGGACGTACATTGTTAAAGCTGTATGAGCCTACTTCTGGTGAGCTTGTATTTAACCAGATGGATATATCTAATACAAAGGGTGGCAATCTTAAAAATATAAGAAAAGAAATGCAGATGATATTTCAGGATCCATATGCATCTCTCAATCCCAGAATGACAATTCTTGATTCGGTTAAAGCACCTCTTGATGTATATAAGATTGGAACTGAGCAGGAAAGAGTGCAGATGGCAAAAGATCTGCTTGAGTATGTAGGACTTGGCGCAAGCCACATATATAAGATGCCACAGGATTTGTCTGGTGGACAGAGGCAGAGAGTTGTCATTGCAAGGGCAATCATACTTAAACCAAGCTTTGTAGTCTGCGATGAACCTGTTTCTGCATTGGATGTGTCGGTCAGGGCGCAGGTATTAAATCTTATGAAACAGATACAGAAAGAGCGTAATATGTCATATCTGTTTATATCACACGACCTCAGTGTTGTGCGGTATCTGTGTGAGAGAATAGCGGTTATGTATCTTGGACGAATAGTAGAGATAGCTCCGAAAGAGGAGTTGTTTAATAATCCAATGCATCCATATACCAAGACATTGTTATCAGCGATTCCTATTCCAGATGTCGATGTTAAGATGGACAGAATTATATTGGAGGGTGACCTTCCAAGTCCTCTTAATCCACCTAAAGGATGCAGTTTTCATACAAGATGTCCATATGCAAAAGAAGAATGTTCAGAGCAGTCTGAATATCTTATGGAGGTTGCACCTGAACATTATGTGGCTTGTCATTGCTGTAGGGAATTGATGGAAAGATATGATTAAAAATGTAGAGAGATACGGAGGTAAGCGATATGGAGAAACTATATTACAATGGTGACATAATAACAATGGAGTCAGAAGAAGATGAATACGAGGCACTGGTTGAAAAGGATGGCGTTATAGAGGCACTTGGAAATCTGGATGAGCTTAAATTAAAGTATCCAGAGGCTGAACTGGTTAATCTTAATGGCAAAACACTTATGCCGGCGTTTATTGACCCACATGGACATATATCTCTGACAATGCAGATGGTTACTAAGGCTAATCTGGGTGACTGTACATCTATGGAAGAGATAACACAGACTATTAAACAGTATATAGAGGACAATGACGTTAAGCCGGGAACGCTCGTCATGGGCTACAATTATGACCACAATATTCTTCCTGATTTTAAGCATCCAGATAAATATGTACTTGATAAGGCATCGGATAAGCATCCGATAATTATTCTTAATACATCACTTCATATGTGCGTAGTGAATAGCATGATGCTTGATATGGCTGGATATGTTAAGGGAGAAAAAGACCCCGAGGGTGGACATATAGGTGTAGATGAGGTAACAGGTGAGCCAAATGGTTATCTTGAGGAAACAGCCATGAATAAGGCTTTCTGGCAGCTTCGAGGTACATATGATGATGTGGATAAATGTCTCAGAGAAGCTCAGAAATTATATCTGTCATACGGAATTACAACTGTTCAGGATGGAGCAGCTTCAAGAAAGGATGTAGAGACATTTGTAAAAGCGGGCAATGAAGGAAAGCTGGATATTGATATAGTTTCTTATCCGGTTATAGGTGAAGGCGTAGAAAAGATATTCAGTGATTATCCAGAGTATGATGAGAAGTATAAGAACCATCTCAAACTTGGTGGATACAAGCTGGTACTTGATGGCTCACCACAGGGACGTTCAGCTTATATGTCCAAGCCATACGAGGGAATGGGTGACTATAGGGGTTATCCTAGATTTACAGACGAACAGGTTGATGCCTTCTGTAAAAAAGCTGTTGATGATGACAGACAGTTATTGACACATTGCAATGGTGATGCGGCAGGAGACCAGCTTCTTAGCAGCTATGTCAAAGCTCTTAAAGAATCGGATAATTCTGATAAAGACAATCTCAGACCTGTTATGATTCACTGTCAGACAGCAAGAGATGAACAGCTTGATATCATGGCAAAGATTAATATGATTGCTTCTATATTTGTCGGACATGTATTTTACTGGGGCGATGTTCATGTGAGAAATATGGGAGAGGAGAGAGGAAGTCGTGTAAGTCCTGTGGCATCTGCTGTTAAGAGAGGAATAAGCGTGAATTTCCATCAGGATACTCCAGTAACACTTCCTAAGATGTTTCATTCTGTGTGGACTGCAGTAAATAGAAAGACGAGAAGCGGCAGGGTTATTGCGCCAGAACAGTGTGTAGATGTATATGAAGCTTTAAAAGCAGTAACAATAAATGCAGCTTATGAATATTTTGAGGAAGATAAGAAAGGAAGCCTTAAAGCGGGTAAATGTGCAGATATGATTATATGTGATAAGAATCCGCTTAAAGCAGCACCAGATGATATTAAGGACATTGTTGTTCTTGAGACTATTAAAGATGGTGTGACTTTGTATAAGAGATAGCTGCAGATTATTCAGGTATAAACAGGAGGGAGAATGCGTATGGATAATTATATTATTACAGTGGCAAGAGGTTTCGGAAGTGGTGGAAAAAGGATTGCTGTTGAACTTGCCAAACAGCTGGGAATCAATTGTTATGAGAATAGAATTTTGACACTTGCATCTCAATATAGTGGGTATGATGAATCATATTTTGTTGAGCAGGATGAGAAGCTTAAAGGTGCGTTATGGGTTAACCAGCTTGCAAAGCTTCCTGTAACAACAACTCCTAAGCCTGTTCTGAATAAGTTTAAATCCGATATACGTGTTTTTGATGCACAGAAGCATATTATAGAAAATCTGGCTAAGACAGAGAGCTGTGTTATTGTTGGTAAATGTGCAGATTACATATTAAAGGATTATGACAATGTGCTAAGCGTATATATTGAGGCGCCAAGAAGCCATTGCCTTAAAAATATATTGAGAAGAATGGATGTAACTGTAGATGAGGCAAATGATCTTATAACAAAGACTGATAAATACAGGGCGGAGTACTATAAGTTCTATACTGGTGGTAATTACTGGACTAACCCGGTTAACTACGATATTACACTTAACAGCTATCGTCTGGGAGATGATAATTGCGTAGCCATGATTAAAAATGCATTGAAGGTTAAATTGGGTATAGATGTCTCAAGTGTTGGCTAAAGATTGAAAGGAATTCGCCGCTTGCAATGGTTATACTAATAGCAGCATGGACTCCGGGAGCGTGTAAGCGCTTTCGGAGTCCTTTTTGTTTGTTGAAAGTGCACAATAAATTTATGTAATGTTAACAATTTTATACAAATTTTCAAAACTGCCAAATATATGCGGATGTTTTTTAAAAAAGCTAAAAATATCGGTGGAAAAATAGGGGGGGGTATGCTACGATACGAGTATGCGCGCGGAACATATTAGGTATGTTCACATTAATATTTATTTTTTCGTTTTCATCGGAAAACAAGGAGGGTCAAATGAACAGGAAACGTGGGTTCAAAGAAAGGATAGTTGCATGCCTCATGGCGGCACTGATGGTAGTGGGTGTAGTACCATTGGATTTCGCTGGTGTGGGTGTGCAGGAAGCGAAAGCGGATGGTACTGTATATACTCTTGATATGAGTAATATTACAGACCATACATCAACAGCAACAGCGACGTGGACAGCTAAAGATAACTCGGGATACTTTACTGTATACAGCAAAGATGGTGGTGGCTCAACAGTATCATCAGGAAGCTGGACAGACAGTGGATTTGATGGATACACTGCCACAGGAAAGTTCAGCACAGGTGGTAGTGCTAAGGCTGGAAAAGCTTGTATAGGGTTTACAACAACAGCATCTACTAATGTTACAGTTTACTGGTATACAAAGGATGCTGCAAGACAGCTTAAGGTAATAGATCCAACTGGAACACAGAAGGCTGTTACAAATCATGCGGCTGCTGGATATTATAAAGATACATTTGAATTGCCAGAAGCTAATACTTATTATGTTGGTTCATCAAATAGTGCAATTGATATCTTTGGCGTTGTTGTTGAAGAGCAGAGTGCAACTGGTGAGAAGATTTCAGCAGAGATAAAATATGATGGAGATGCACTTGTAGGTTTATCTGGAAAGTATGATGCAGATCAGATAACACTGAAGGCATCTAAAGACCAGATTGTATTTACACAGGAGCCAAATACTGAAAAGATTACATTGGCAACACTTACAGATAATGTATATTCTGGTACATCATCATTGAAAGCAGCAATTGATACTGATAACAAAAAAATAGTAGTAAAAAACAGCGGTGATAAAGAGATTTTATCTATTCCATATGTAGTTGAAGGATATCTTAATGCACCAGCAATAGGCGATGGGGAATCATATGATTTCAAGTCAGAGGCAAAGGTTTTTGGAGAAGAATCAGTCAATGTAGCAGATAAGACATCTCCTAAGGGTTATATGATTTTATCTAAGAATGGTAATGCAAGTCTTACTAATAATAACAATTCACATGGATTGTATATAACAAGTGATGTTACATTTACAGTAAAAGTTCCAGCAGCATCTATGGCTAGATTTACAATAACAGGATGTATGTATAACAGTGGAACTGTTACAGCATCATATTATGTCAGTGAATCTGATAAGAAAGCAGAGGTTGTAAGTGATGGTCAAGCAGCTACTGACCCTTCTAAGGAGATAAAGTATGTTAACACATCATCATCAGAGCAGACATTAAAGATTGATGTTGAGATAAATGGTTCAACATATATTCATGCAGTAGATTATAAGGTGGAAGATGTTCCTAATACTGTTTCAGGTTCTGTAGGAGCAGCTTTTGCAGGAAGTAAGCTGATATTTTCTTCAAAGTCATATTCAGCAGAAGCTGAAATTGATGCAGAGGGTAATTATACAGTAGACCTTAAGAGAGGTGTTGAATATACAGTATCAATAGATAATGCTAAATATTCATTAGACGATACTCTTGATCTTACTAATGCGGCAGTTGGCGCCGATATAACAAAGAATTTCAGCCCTGAATTAATACCAGAGGTTGTTACACATCCAGAAAATGCAAAGGAAACACCAAGTGTTATTAATATGTCAGACGGTTCTTTAACAGTTAAGGAATTAGGTCAGACAATGGTGCTTACACAGGTTGGCGGAGATTTACCAGCTAGCAGCATTACAGCAACAAAACTTTCAATGTATGCATTTCCAGCAACAACTGGAATGAATACACTGGAAGCAGATATTGTTCTTTCATATAATGCATCAGGCAGTACAAGTAAATTCGTTGCATTAGGTGCAATTAATGAAGTAAATGGTGATTACAGAGCTGTTACATCTGCTGTAAGAAATAATAATGATGTAGTTATGTTATATTCTAAGAAAGCTACAGAGCTTCTTGGTAAGAGTGGTAATACAGCAGTTTCAGCGGCAGTAGAAGAAAAATTACATTTTAAGGTTACTAAGGGAACAGATGGAATTACATTAGAGGTTGTCAATGCTGAAGGAAAGTCTAATCCTAAGACAATGAAATATGATTCATTATATGTGAGTGATGCAAATGATGATATCATGTATGGTCTTATACTTAACAATGTCACAGCGACAGTAACTAATATGGTATACACAGCAGAAGATGGCAGTGTGATATATGACCAGAATACATATTATGAACCAATGGGAACAGCACCTGTTATTAAGAGTGTTTCAGCAGCTCCAGCAGCAGACAGAACTAAGATAACTGTAAGCTGGACAGGTGATGAAGCTAAATATGATGGTAAGTATGTTCTTCAGGTATTAAAGCCAGGTGCTTCAGAATGGGAAGAAGTGGCTAATGAGCTTACAGAGACAACATATGAATATCCTGTTTCTCCAACTGAGGGTGGTAATTATAAGTTCAGAGTTTGCGGAACATTAGGTAATTCTAAAGAACTTAATATTAAGAACAGAAATACATGGGTTGAGTCAAGTGTGGCTTATATTGAACCAGCACTTGGAATACCAGTTATAACACTTGATTATGTATCTTCTGCAAAATCAGTAGATTTAAGCTGGACAGCATCATCTGGTGCTACTAAGTATGAGGTTTACAGAAGAAGTTCAGATGAGACAGAAGCTAAGTTAATAGCAACAGTTGATGGAACATCTTATACAGATACTACAGTAACAGCAGAAGTACCTTATTACTATTCAGTTAAGGCAGTTTCAAGTGATAATTATAGTCCATTAAGTGAAGAGGCATGGACACTTCCAACAGATGGACACAGTGGTTCATATGATGAAAATGTACCATTATTCGTAACTAAGAGATCTTATAATACAGTATTTAATGATAAGATTATTATTGAAGGTATTGCTGGTGCGCCAGGTACAGTGTCTGTATATGTTAATGGCACTAAGCAGCAGACAGCAACAGTTGCAAAGGTATATGATACATTTACATTTGACAAAAATATAACACTTGAAAAAGGTCGTAATGAAGTTAAGCTTGTACTTGAGTACAACAATGGATTAAAAGTTGAAAAGACATTAAATTATGTATATCTTTCAGACTATGATTATGTTGTTGATGCATTATTTACAGGAACAGCAGGTGATACATCAGTTTATGGAGTACCTGAATATAAGACTGTTACAGAGGCAATAAATGCGGCAGCAGGTGCATCTGGAACAAAAGTTATATTTGTAAGAAATGGTGATTATGCTGAGAAGATAGAGTTAAGCACTCCTAATATAACTCTTATTGGTGAGGATAGCGAAAAGACACGTATCTACTATGATGTTGCAGAAAATGCAGGTGCATCTGGAACAGCAAGATATGCCTTCTCAGTACTTGCTGGAGCAGACAGCTTTACAGCAGAAAATCTTACAATTGAAAACGCTTATGCATATAAGGCTGATGGCTCTAAGAGCAATGAATCAGCAGAGGCATTCTATTCTGAGGCTGGCAATTCAATGCTTATAGGTGTCAGATTGTTAGGTTATCAGGATACATTACAGATTAAGAAAGGAAATTATTATTTCCAGAGATGTTATATATTAGGAAATGTCGACTTTATGTGGGGTCAGGCATGCCAGGCTATATTTGATGACTGTGATATAGTATTCAGATATGCTCCAAATAAGAATTCTGGATATTATACAGCATTTAACACAGATGACAGTGCTTCATACGGAGCAATATATAACAACTGTAGATTCACTTCTGAATCATCATGTGGTGGAACTAAGTATTATCTTGGAAGACCATATAATAATAAGGCAGCGGTTGCATTTGTTAACTGCTATATGGGTTCAATAATCAATAAGGACTTGGGCTATTCTGATTGGAGTGGTAAGGAATTATCATCTAATCCAGAAGTATATGAAGCTACAAGATACTATGAGTGTGGAACATATGGTGCTGGTTATGCTGTTAATGTTAACAGAAGACAGATAAGCCAGGCTGGTGCTGAGGCACTTATGGGTTCAGATAAAGCTGGATGGGAAGCAAAGGCTTCAAGTCTTGCATCATCTGCATATAGTGGTGATAAATATATTAACAATGATGGTGTTGTAGAGAATGCATTTAATTCATCTGACAAGTACTCTACATATGAAAGTGATGATACAGGACTTTCTAAGTACAATACAGAAGGATTTGCAAGTACAACAGGCGTTACTGGTGGTGGACTTTTAAAGGAGACTAACAGCAACTATTATAAGGTAGCAAATGGTAATGAATTCCTTGATGCTCTTACTAAGATTAAGAACAGCAAAGGTGTTCCAAGTGTAATTGAGATTACATCAGATATTAATCTTGGATACAATGAGATAGAGAATAAGACAGCTTATGCGACAAGTATACTTGCTCCACACAATGAAGCACTTCTTAGCAATACATTAAAGAAGTCTGGTGTGTCAAAGGTATACCTTCAGGATATCGCTAACCTTACTATCTTCTCTAACAATGCATCTTCAATTAAGCATGTGGCGTTAGATATCAAGCAGTCAAGCAATGTAATTATTAGAAACATTAAGTTTGACGAGCTCTGGGAGTGGGATGAAGCTACAAGCGGTGATTATGATGTTAATGACTGGGATTATATGACAATTGAGAATGGAAGTACAGGAATATGGGTTGACCATTGTACATTCTTCAAATCATATGATGGTGTTGTTGATATTAAGACTGATGCAGCACATAATACACCAATGAATATTACAATTTCTTGGTGTCAATTTATGCCAGGAAGCGAGAATGATACATTCTTTAATGAGGTTATGACACAGTTGGAGAGCAATCCTAGTGCATATCCATATTATAAGTCATTACTTGACAGTGGTATGTCAAAGCAGCAGATAAGAGACTATGCTTATGGACAGAAAAAGACTCATCTGTTAGGTCAGAATGATGAAGCTGAGACTAATACTAACTTACATGTTACATTTGCTAATAACTATTATTATGATTCAATGGATAGAATGCCAAGAGTAAGATTTGGTACAGCACATGTATACAACTGTGTAATGGATGCACAGTATCTGTTTAATGCAAGAATGTCTATTACTAATAAGGATGCTGCAAAGCATATTGTAAGTAATGGTGCATCTTCAACATGTGATGCCAAGGTGCTTCTTGAGAATTGTTACTTAAATGGCATTATTAATGCATTAAATAGTGGTAACGGAAGCAGTCCATCGGGTTATATTAATGCGATTAATTCGCTTTATTATATCAATGGAATAAGATACAAGCTTGCTCCAAAGGTAAATAATACATTGGATTCATCTGACAGAACATTGAAGATTACAGATCCTGTAACATTCAAGGCAGCACTTGGATATTCATATGTATTAAGAGATGCTGCTTCACTTAGCAGTACAGTAGTACCTTACACAGGAGCTGGTGCTTTAACACTTTCAACACTTCAGTGGGAGAAGGGTGCGTACGTTGACACTGTAGAATCAAGCAGTGATGCATCATATGATAATACAGGTCTGCCAGACTCTAATTATTCAGATTCTTTAGGCAATGAGTCTAACTCTAACAACGGCTCAAACAATGGTAATAACGGCTCAAACAACGGCGGTAATGGTTCTGGTTCAGGCTCATCAGATGATTATGACAGCTCAGATGATTCAGATGATGTACTTACACCAGATAAGATTCCTGGTGCTGATGTAATCAAGATTGATGGTACTAATTTCACCCAGATGGGCGATGTGTCAGAAGGTGCAGCTAAGATAATATCATCTATAGATGCTAATGGTCAGATAACAACTGGCGATGCAGTACTTGGAACTACAGAAACTGTTACAAATACTGTAATTGATAAGATTACTAATGGAAAGGCATCTAATATAGCGGTATTCGCATCACAGGATGCATCAGTATCTGCAGAGGTGATTAATAAGCTTAAAGAGACAGGAAAGACACTTAGTATAGGTGTTGTTGATGAGAATGGCAAGGTTAATGCGATTGTTACACTTGATGGAAGCAAGCTTGGCAATGCATCATCAGATTTCACTCTTAAGATTACAGTTGATGTAAAGAGTGACACTGTTTCAAAGGCTGCATCTAATGCAGGTATTGCCAGCGACAAGTATAATGTAGTCGACTTTAATTACTCAGGTAAGCTTCCTGGAACATTTAAGGTAGCGGTTAATGTGGCTGGTAAGTTTGCAGATGGAACACAGCTTGCACTGTATTATAACAATGAGTCTGCAGGACAGCTTGAAAACCAGTATCAGGTTACAACTGTTACAGGTGGATTTGCTGAATTTGCTATAGACCACTGTTCACAGTATGTTCTTGTTGATGTTGCCGCTGCAAGAAGCATGATAACAACAAGCACAATTGCATCACCTAAGACAGCAGATGCAGGACATATCGTTCTCTGGCTTATGCTTATGGGTGCAGCAGTTGCGGTATACTTCGGAATCAAGGCTTCTAAGGCTGATGAGAAGAAGCGTGCATAGTGGCATAATAACATATTTGGGTTAATTAAATATGTAACTATATAAACAGGGCTGTTGTTCTGGCGGTTTAAGCCGCCAGGGCGGCAGTCTTGTTTTATTTAAAGGAAGTTATCCCATAAAGCCTTGACAAAAGCGATTTTGTGGCATATTATTCATATAAATGCGATGACGAAGACAGTAGGATAGAATTCCAAAGCCAGAGCGAGTCGGGATGGTGTGAGCCGATGCGAGTAGAGTCAATCTGAATATCACTTCCAAGCATCCAACTGAAAGAGATCAGCCAAAGCAGTTATTATATGAATTGTGAATGTAAGCAGTCTTTATTAAGTCAGGACGGTAATCCCACCGTTAAAGGGGACGCATATGCTGGTATGTCGTAATGAACAAGGTAAAGTTAATTCTGCCCCCTGTCGTAATTACGACAGGGGGCTTTTTGCAGCTTTAGATGGCTGCGGCAGTTCATCGAACTGTGATATAAGATATGGAAAAGAATCAACGTAAAGGAGAATTCAACATGGTTTACGAAAAAGTATCATCAGACATGAATTTCGTAGAGAGAGAAAAGCAGGTTGAGAAGTTCTGGAAAGATAATGACATCTTTAAGAAGAGTATTGAGAACCGCAAGCAGGGAGAGACATATACATTTTATGACGGACCTCCTACAGCCAATGGTAAGCCACATATTGGACATGTTCTTAC
>URGC01000081.1 GCA_900547255.1 uncultured Eubacterium sp.
CCCGGATATCGTTGCTTTGCAGAGCATTCTCTATCACATCAAATGCTTTTTTCACACTTCTTCCACTTCTGGATGTAAGAATATACCTCTGATTGGCTGAAACTGAATCAAACTTTGAATCCGTGTAGAAAATCCCGTAATTTATAACATCACTTATATGTCTGGCTAACTTACCTCTTACATAATACTCTCTTCCATTAATCTCCACCACATCACCAATATTATATGATGTATCTATCCCAACTGCTGCCGCCCTGTCTCCTGACATATAATTCCAGTCCCACGGCTGTGAATTTTGTAAATCAACTGCATTCTCAGAACAATACACCACATGATAACCAGATTCTCCATCTGAGTCCACCTGAAAGATCACACATTTGTTCAATACATCCGTTCCAACCAGTTCATACAGATTGATAGAAGATTTTTCATCAGATTTAATTATAAATGTTATTGCATTCCCATTATACGGAGTATTATTGTAAGAACCTGCAAACTGCAATTTATATATGTAATTGGCAGACAATGTGCTTCCAAGAAAAAGTATAACAATGATTACAAAAAAAAATATTTTTACCAAGTTATTCTTAATCAGAATCAGGCACTTCTGCCACTGTTTAGCATCTGTTATCATACCATACAACCATCCTTCAATGTTATGCAGCGGTCACATCTGCTCACCATATTCATGTCATGTGTTACCATTATAACAATCTTGCCTTCTTCGGCGATTTCCCTCAACATGTCAATAATCTGCACAGCATTGTCTTTATCTAATGCTCCTGTCGGTTCATCTGCCAGTATTATGTCCGGGTTGTATACCAAGGCTCTCGCTATCGCAACTCTCTGTTTCTGACCTCCCGATAACTGCTGTGGAAATGAATCAATCTTATCAATCATTCCCGTGCGCATAAGATATTCTCTTACCATTCCATTCTTCTGCTTCTTTTCAATCTTACGGATATCGAGCGGAAGACTCACATTCTGTCCAACTGTCCTGTCATTAAGAAGTGAAAAGTTCTGTAGGATAATTCCAACATGATTGCATCTGTACTGTTGAAGCTGTGCACTGTTGTTGTAATCTATCTTATCATTATTATATATTATCCCACCTTCTGCCGGCGCAAGAAGCCTTGCCAGAATATTGAGAAGCGTTGACTTGCCACAGCCGCTCGGACCTGTGACAGCAATAAATTCTCCATTTTTTACATCAAATGTTACATTTCTTAATGCATAGGTTTCTCTGTTATATTCTTTATATACTTTACTCACATTATGTATTTCCAGCATGTTATATCTCCTCCTTCATGTAATAGATGAGGTCTGTCTTGAAAAATGTAATTATACCTGAGATCATAGGTATAATCCCCAGCACTATAGTTACCATGAAAAGATACAGCAAAACATATGTAATATCTTTTCCTACTAATGAACTGGTAAGTATGACTATAAGACTGCCAAGTACATATGCTGATAATAAAAGAATCACAAACTCACATAGAATTATACTGTATATCTGTTTCTTATTGCTTCCATTCAGCATAAGCACCGCATAGTATCTTTTATTCTTATTAATCTTATCCTGATACAGAATAGCTAATAGTATAGCAATAATTGATGTAACTATTACCGCTATCAGCATAATCAGGAATCTCACGTTAATTATTCCTAATCCAAATGTCTTTTTCTCTGTATCATCATGCTCTACAACATAATATCCTGTCTTAAATCCAGCTTCCTTTGAGTATTCTGTTATAATATCCTGAATGTCCGATTTTGACAATTTTGTTGCTATTGTTCCAGAATTTCTGAGAGTATAGAAATCTTCTGCACCAAGCCTGTACACTTCCTGTTCATCATAATCATCATTTAAAAATATTGGCATTATTACATACCTGTCGAGATTGACATATTTACTATTACAGTACAGATTAGTGCCTTTTTCTAATATTCCTGCAATTCTTGCCTCACGTTCTGCAAAGATGAAATTGACGTACATAGTGTCACCTACACTATATTCATCTGCATACTCATCCCCTAATATCACAGATATAGGTTCGTCTTTTGTCAGAATAAAATCATCACTCGTAAACCCTGTGCCTTTGCTGATCTTGACATTAAAGTCATCTATAACATTGTCTCCTATCCAGAATCCTTTTAACTCTGTATAGGACTTAACCACACCGCTGTCTGACATGATTTCTTTTTTACGTAAATTCAAATCCATATTGGATTCATAGCCATATATATTAGTGTCTTTTCCCTCATAATTCTCTACATACACTATCTGGTTATACATCATATAATAGTCAAAATATTCGCTGTTCTGAAGCAGTCCATGAAATTTCTTCAGCTTTACAACACCATCTTCCCCGGATATTTCTTTCTGATTGTCACCTACAAAATCATCCAGTATAGAGTAATACTGTTTTTCCTCATATATTTCCTGATATTCTTTAACTTCGTTGTCTGTCTTTATCAGTAAAACAATCGCCATCCCCATGCACAGTATTCCGACTATTGATACAAGAAGCAGAAGAATCGTCTGTTTTATGCTGCTTTTACAGGTGTGCAGCAGCTCTTTTAATATAAAATTATCCATATTCTCCCCCGTGAATTAAAATACGAATCCCACATATATTTAGATATTATTTTTAACATATAAAAAGTTATACTCCAAATTATTATACCTCAAAGTATAATAATTTTAAGTATAACTTTAACAAATATAATTATTTTTACCTGATTCTTCAATAACTCATCGTATCCACGATATATTTAATATCCTCAATAGACATTCTTCCTGTAACTGTATAGTATATTCCATCTGCCACAAATACAGCACATTTCTTGGACATCCAACCGCTTTCATCCCCCTTAACTGTGCTTTCAATTATATTAACCTTATATCCATTAGATGATACATAACTTTCTACATACTTGTAATACCCCAGATAATCTACATTCCATCCGATATCTAACTGCTCCTGATTTATTATTATGTCCACTTTGAGCGACACTGGAGAATAATATGTCTTATCATCTTCATCAATATAGTTGTCTATATTAATCATTACAAAACACTCATTATCTGTTTTTATTGTCCCTTTTGTCTTGTCTGTATCAGACAATTCATCTGCCATAGGGCTGTTAAGCAGATTAACCCCAAGAATTTCCTGTATTTTTCTGTAACCGTCTATTTCCTCATAAGTATTACCTCTATCATCTACTGGCATATCCAGAGAATTTATTTCTACAATACGCATCTCATCAAGTTCTGGCAATGTTTTATTATTAACATTTATTTTGCTATGGCTGTATATAAGATATTCTGCAAATACTGTTGTACAGCCGACAATAATTATAAAAAACCATATTGCAACGGCATTCATATATCTGTTTCTTAATGGAACTTTACTGACGGCATTTTTCTTTATCTTTCTCTTTAGCTCCTCACTCATATGAATTTCAGCAAGTTCCTGATTAATCTGATAACGCATATTCATCATATCCTGCCTCCTTCAATAATTCCTTTAATTTCTTTCTTGCCCTGTATAGTCTCTGATTTGCTGTGTTGACTGTTATATGAAGTATTTTTGCTATATCTTTAACTGGTATCTCCTGATAATAATAAAGAAGAATAATTTTTCTGTCCTCTCTGTCCAGTTTCATAACAGCTCCTGATATGCTGTTACTATCTATTAGTTTTTCTATCGGACTGCTATAATCTTTTTCCTGATATTCAGCCACATCATCTTTTATTATCTTAAACCAATGTGTTCTCATTATATTTTTACAGCAATTAATTGCTATACGAACAAGCCATGTCTTTTCACTTGACTGATGCATGAAGCTCTCATATCCATTCATTGCTTTAATAAATGTCTCTTGTACCGCATCCTCTGCCAGCTGATAATCTTTAAGATACAGATAGCACATTCTCAATATATCATCGCCATATTTTTCCATTAAATATTCTATGTTTCCATCTGTTGTTGACATATCACTCCCCCTCTCACTAATTAGACACAACAACGAAATGTAATATTACAACAAAACTTAAAAATGTCTGCCCTGTTTATTACAAGACAGACATTTTTAAGTTATTAATTACCTCTTATTTTGATACTATAGTTCCTTCTCCTACCAAATATAGATTATCTGGTAAATAATCATTATTGACTATTTGTACATAATATGAACCACCTGACTTAAGACCTGTTATTGTTCCAGACTGTACCTTCCCTAATGAGAATTGAAGATCTTTACATGTAAGAAAATTTAAAATTGAAACCATATATAAATGTCCGTAATATCCACTAGCACTATTTCCATTCCTATCTTCTATTTGAGCAGTAGTACTAATATCTACAGATGAACCATTTATTACAAATTTTGATGATTTAACAGAATATTTCACACTAAATGTAAATTTTTTATCTAATCCTCTGCCATTTTGCCAGCGTATATATTCTCCTGTAATTGGATTTTCATAGTCTTCACCAACATATACAATATCAGTATCATTAACTATAAGATATTCTCTCTCTTCCAATTCCAAAGTCTCACCCTCGCTAGCCATAACTACTGATGGCATCATTAAAATTACCATCATGCTCATTACTAATGATAAAAGTTTTTTCATTTTCATAATTTTTTCTCCTTGTATTTTATTACAAGGTATTTTAATTTATAAAATCTCCTTATACTTATTAGACACATACATTCAAGAAAAAATTACATTAAATTAAAAATTTTTTTAAATCAAAATCCCCCTACGAAAACTTATACCCCACGCCCCACACAGTCTTGATATACTGCGGATTCTTGATATCAGCCTCTATCTTGGAACGTATATTTCTTATGTGAACCATAATGACATTGTTAATGTCATAGGCTTCCTCCTCGCTCCACAGCGAGTTGTATATATGCTCTGTCGAGAACACATTGCCCTTGTTCTTCCACAGCAGCTCAAGTATTGCAAATTCCTTAGGCGTGAGCAATATCTCTTTAGATGCTAAGAATACCCTGTGTGTCTCAAGGTTCATCGTCAAATCCATATATTCAAGAACCGAGCTGCCTTTCTTATCATTAAAGTCATTGTATCGCCTTAGCTGCGCCTTGACCCTTGCAATAAGTTCAACCGGGTTAAATGGCTTAGCAAGATAGTCATCCGCCCCGGCGCTAAGCCCGATTACTTTATCCATATCCTGGTCCTTTGCTGACAGCATAATTATCGGAATATGGCTTTTCTTTCTAATCTCCATGCACAGCGTGATTCCATCCATGTCCGCCATCATGACATCAAGAATTGCAAGGTCAATATTCATATCTTCCATGCATTTCAACGCCTCCCTGCCATCTGCTGCCTTCTGTACCTGAAATCCCTCATTTTTAAGATATATCCCAACAAGCTCTCTTATATCCTGCTCATCATCAACCACAAGAATTGTCGCCATAAATCCTCCTTAAAGACTAATTAATCATGCCTTTTTAAGCCTTACATACAGACAGAACTTATTATTGTCATATTCCGCCCAGACCTTGCCGCCACAGGCTTCAACTGTATCTTTAACTATAGAAAGCCCCAGTCCGTTTCCTGACACCCTGGAATTTCTTGCAGGATCGGCACGGTAAAATTTATCAAATATTCTCTCACAGTCTGCATTGGTCATACATTCTGTCTCATTGGCAAATGCAAGCATAACCGCATCCCCATTCTCTGTTGCAGTAATATTTATAACTGAATTATCTGTAGAATATTTAATTGCATTCATAAGGATATTGTCAAATGCATCTTTAAGTCTTTCAACATTGACCTTCGAAAACAGCGGCGTATCTGGAATATCCACATTAAACTTACGGTTCTCCCTGGCTGCCACTCCCTCAAATTCAGCTATATCCTGCTTGAGCATCATTGCAACATTACATTTATATATATTATCATCAATCTGAACCTTTTCATTCTTCGCAAGCATGAATATCTTGTGAATCATGCCGTTAATCTTCTCAACCTGATTAAATGCCTTTTTGATATACTCATCTCTGTCCGCATCTGTCTCATACTTACCGCTTATAACAACATCAAGATAGCCTGTAATTATCGTCATTGGCGTCTTGATATCATGTGAAAGATTCGTTATAAGCTCCATATTTCTTCGGTCATTCTCACGCTCCTCGCGCATCATTCTGTCTAGATTATGCTGCATGTCATCTATGCTTTCTGCGATAACAGTAATCTCGTCATCACCCTTCTTATCTATCTGTGTATTCAGATTGCCTTTAGAAATCTCATCAACAACCCTTGAAAGATACCTTACATAATCAATCCTGCGCTTTGTAAGAAGCATTGCGCTTATAACAAATATCAATGCTCCTATTACTATACATACCACCTTTAATTTCATGTCAGCATACAGATACTGCGGAGTAATCTCTGTCTCAAATATAATGTAATACAAAACTTTTGAAACGCTCTTTGTATACACAAATGAATATTTCGTTGTGCAGTCATCATAAGAATTAACTATAAGTGCATCAATGTCCACATATTCTTTGTTTTTCTTATAATCCACTGGTTCTTCGCCATCATCGAATGTTTTCCACAATATAAGTCCATTCCGGTTGGTAACTGTTATTGTCATATTGCTTACCGCCTCTGATGTAAATGGCATTATATTATTAGCAAGAAGGTATTTCATTGCATCGCCAACTGTCTTTTCCTCTCCATTGGCAGTTATAGCATCCATAGCTGTATTAATGGAGCTATCCAGTTCCCTGACCATCTCCATTACCTGAATATCATATCTTTCCTTGTAATCTGAATAATCCTCTATGACATCAACAAGCACGCCATAATGGCTGCATACCATAAATGTTCCCAGAGACACAAAAACAGCGATAGCAACAGATACTACCATCACTACCGCAAGTTCTTTGTATATTCCCATTGTTTTTTTCTTATGTGAATTGCTCATATATCTATCTCCAATTACCAGTAGCCAAGCTCTGAACCTTTCTCATAGATACCAACACCCATAACATAATATCCATACGCATTCATATGTGTATAGTCAAACTTAATGCTTTCTGGCATCATGCTGTGTGTAAGATTGTAAATATCTTCCTCTGTTGGCTCAAGTCCTGTAACGTCTATAGCATTTTCAAGCATATATGTTCTCATATTGATGAAATGTTCTCCAAATGCTTCTCTTAATGCTGCTTCCCAATATGTATCATTGAGTCCGACATCCTCACTGCTTGTATAATACTCGCCATCTATTGACTCGTCCGGATTATCTGTATCACCAATAATAATATAGCATTGTGTTCCTGAATTAGCAATCATTGCCTTATACTGTGAAATTAACATATCGTAGTCGTCCCAGCCGCCATTGCTTCCCATCTGTATAATCAGCACATCTGATGAAGTATCTGCTATGTCATGCGCCGCCTGTGTTACAACCTGTGAATTCTTTTTAATCTTCACACTTCCTGTTGTTTCAGTATCATAGAAGCTTATGTACCAGCTTCCATTGTTGTATGTGAGCTGATATGGCGCATTGTCTATATATACAAGATTTTCTGGTTCATCATTATAACTTGCATATCCATTGAAATTCTGCAGTTCGACTTTATTGCCATAGGCATCTACTATATTAATCTTAGAACTTTTGCCAGCTCTTACTGTAACTGCTTTATCAACATACATAGCAATTCCGCCCTGACGTAATGCTATCTCATATGATGTCTCATTGCACACGCCAAGGTTATACACATCAAGACCTGTAAAATATTCCAGAGCATCTGTATATGCCCAGTCAGATATATCAACGCTGTCTCCATCAACATTTACAATTCCGTCTCCGCTTCCTAATCCATATGTAATCGAATCGCCCCAGCTTATAATTCTCCTGCCAGAACTGCTTATATTGCTGTCATCCGCGCTCTCTACCATTGCGACCTCATTGGCTTCAATAACACTGGCTATATCCTCTGTAGAATTATCTCTATATATATTATAAGCCGCTATAAATGCTGCACTTACACCTAATACCATCACTGCTTTAAAAATATTCTTTAATATTTTTCTCATGTAAATCCACCCTTCCATCTATGATGCTTATAATCTAATACGCAAACATAAATGAAATGTTAGGATAAATCTTTAGATTTCTTAAGAAATGAAAAAATATTTCTTGTCAACTTCCACAATATCTGCTAAACTAGGCACGCTGTGTTTTATATGCAGTAATATTTCGTGTGTTCGAAACCTTCCACACGTAAAACAAAACTAAAGGAGAATTTAAAATGAAGAAAAAAAGCATGAGTGTGAAATTCATCACACAGGCTGCAGTTATCGCTGCAATCTACACTGCTCTGGTTATGATATTTAACTATTGCAGTTTCGGACCTATTCAGTTTCGAATAGCAGAGGCACTTACAATTCTGCCTTACTTTACCCCAGCCGCTATACCGGGATTATTCATCGGATGCATAATCGCCAACATTCTTGGTGGTGCAATCATATGGGATGTAGTCTTCGGAAGCATCGCTACACTTATCGGTGCTGTTGGAACATACCTTTTAAGAAAGCACAAGTGGCTTGCTCCTATTCCACCAATCCTTGCCAACACAATTATCGTACCATTTGTACTTAAATTTGCTTATGGTTCAGAGGGCATGTTTGCCATGTTCTTCGTAACTGTTGGTGCCGGCGAGATAATCGTATGTGGAATTATCGGAATGATACTTTTATTCGCACTTACACCTGTAAGACATACAATATTTGGAGATAACTAAATATCTGATTATTAAAAATGAGTCACATAAAAAACGTGTTGATTAGGATTAACCTGTCAACACGTTTTTCTATATATACGGATACTGGAATGCCACCTGATTGCTCTTTCATTCATTATTTTTTAAGTTCATAAAAAAATCAGCTATTTTATCCAGCTTTACTTCATTGTATTCTGCAAAATCCAAATAATATTTCGGAATATTTACAGCTTGAATTTCTTTTTTATACAACCATTGTCTTGTTCTGGCTTCCGGAGCAAAAATAACTGCTTGATTTTCACCAGAAAAAATCTCATTATAATTACATGCTGAATGGTCTAAAACACACTTCCAGTCAATATTTTCATTCTGAAAATATTGATTTAGCTGATTCAAAAATTTCTTTGCTTTTTGCATATTAACGACATTAATAATGGGATTATTATGTTCTCCCTCTATCACAGGAATTTCCCATGCTAAACAACATGTTTTCATTTATAGAACCTCCTTTATCTCTGCCTGTCAACTGTATTTCTGTTTCGCCATATCTGTCTCTGACAAATCCGCATATACCTTTTCAACGATACCATCTGCATCCATTTCACAAGAAATTATTTCTTCCTTAAGAGCAGATGAAAAATCTTTTTCCCGCCACCATTGGCGCATATGCTCTTCGCCAAATTCTTGGCTTTTACTCCTTGTTTGATGACGTCTTACATAATTCCTTCTAAAATAACAATTACACTATGTTCATTTCCATATTTCAAAAGCTCTATCATAAGCGGCAATGCTTTCGTATCTATGCCATCTTTAACCCAAAGCATATTTCTTCTAATTTCATCCTGTGAAATAAGCATTGTATTAAATCCTATCTTTCTTTGTAACGCTCTTGCTACTGTTGTTTTTCCGCTACCTGAATTACCTCTAAGTATAACTAATTTTTTCATAGATTCTCCATATCGTGTCTAAGCATAATATTTACAGCTCCCGATTTTGTGACATTTTGCCTACTGAAAAAGAATATTTTCCACTCATATAACTTTGGCGTTATTTTACGTTTTATGTGTATGCATTCTTTCTTTAAAATATTTCGTGCGTTTTAATATATCATCCCTATAGACTTGAAGTTAACTGATACTATCATAAAATCTTTGCAACACGATCGCCAACTCTTCCGGCGCTTCTATGTTTGCTTCATGACCTGTTTTCATAAGTTCATGGAAGTTTGAATTGTTCAAATAATGGCAAAGCTCTTTTGAAGTTTTTTTGTTTGCATTGTCCTTCTCTCCACAAACAATTAATACCGGACAAGACACCTTATGCAATGAGTCACTGAAATCTAATTCAGCCATCGTACCACATAGGTTAATAACATCTGCTTTTTTTAAGCCCATTTTATTGAATGCTGAATTTGGCATAATATGAAACAACATATTCTGAACTTTCAATAATTTTTTTGGCATTTTATATTGTGCTGCAATTAATACGAATGCCTTTACTTTATCTGAGTTGTCTATCGCATAATTAAGTGCCAAAACAGCTCCTAGAGAAAGCCCACATAAGACAATTTCTTCGTTCTCCTTGTCGCATTCTGATGAGAATGCTGAATATAATTCCTTATATGTAGCAGATTTCCCTTCTAACATCTCTGATAAACTCAAACTGCAACTGTTTTTCGATACTTTCGTTTCTTTTATTACTCTATTCCAACTGTCTGGTTTTTGCCCTAGCCCATGTAAATATAAATACTTCATATATTGTCATTCCTTCAATTTGCCATTTATCAGACTCTTTTTATTCCTACTAAATCATCTTAACACGATCCAATACCTCCACGCAAATAAATCGTGTCATTTATGTAATCATCCGGCTTTTGTTTCAGTTGAGACAAAAGGCATACCGTCTCATCTGTACTCTCATTGTCCCAATCCACGTCTGATACATTTCTGCCATCCTTTTGCTCTTCCTCATAGATAAACACATCAGACAGGAAGCCTGTTTTTTGCCCCGGTTGTCTGGCTCAGTCTGTCTTTTAATCCATCATATTCCCAGATTCATGTATTCTTTTAATCTCTGTGTCGCCCACTGTCTAAATCTTGTTGCAATCACTGATTTAATTCGGTATCCAAGAGATATTATCATATCAAGATTATAATGAAGAAGATTCATATAGATTGCACAATTGAACAGTGTTTAATTTCCATTCAATTTAATTAACCAACAGGACATGCTGCTAAAATACAGTTTAAATTTACCATACATACAAACGGGAACTTATATATCTCCTTTTAGGCGCACTAAAGATTTTTTTGTTTCAAACCCATCTGGATATCTCATCTTTAATTTATCAATATTTGCTTGAAAAATATCTTCAAGAGATATATCTAGTGCTGTCGCAGCTTCTGCCAAATACCAAGCTACATCTCCAAGTTCCTTTGCCAAATGTTCCTTGTCCAATTCATGTCCTTGAGCCATCCATTTTTTTACTATATCAATAGCTTCTCCTGATTCGCCACATAATCCCATTACACTATTTATTAATACATCTCTTTTACTTAGTTCAGGATTTAAAGTAGTCATTGCCAATTCCTGATATTCATTAATCTTCATTCTAATATCCTCCATCATTGTGGTAAAATCAAAGTTGGATTTTTCAACAGCATAGCAATCACCGGGGCATATTTTGATACTCCATAATCTTCAACAATACTGGTTATTCTAGCCCCTGCATCCTTTGATGAAGCACCACAT